>JAZSLE010000032.1:0-2138 GCA_045535215.1 Eubacteriales bacterium | reverse complement strand
GTACGCAAACGAGCTGTTTGCCTATTGCCTTTATAAGAAGCGCCGCAACCACGGAAGAGTCAACTCCTCCCGAAAGTGCAAGAAGCACCTTCCTGTCGCCCACCTGCGCTCTCACTTCCTTCACCTGCTGCTCGATAAACGCATTCGCAAGCTCGGGATCGGTTATTCTTTTCATTGTTTCCGGTCTTAAATTATTACTCATATATTACGCCTCCATTGTTTTAATAGAGATATTATAATACCGTTTTTTTCGTTTGTAAATATTTTTCCGACAATTTTTCTCAAAAAAATTATTCCGTTACCTTCTTGAGTCTTGCGAATCTGGGAAGTCCGTTTTCGTATTCGACCTTACTTTCGCCGTTTATAAGCGGAAGTGCATATTCGATGAACTCATCGGTCATTCCCTCTCCGTCCGCCTTTATCCAAGCCGTAGGTACCGTCTTCTCCGCATTTGCTACGTCGCAAAGATCAAAAAGCTTGGGAACGCAGGTATATTTGCCGTCTTGGTATACTCTCTCAAATCCGATCATCTTGTCGGTATTTCCTTCGACGGCGGAGGTAACGGCAGTCTTGCCCGCCATATAAGCCTCCTCGACATCTGTTTCGGATGCGCAGTGTGCCGCACAGCGCTGAAGGAGCGAAAGCTCGATGCCTCTTACCTTGCAACCCTCGATGCGTGCCTTTGCTTCGGCGGCAAGATAGCTTGCAAGGCCGCCCATCTGTGCGTGACCGAAGGCATCCTTGCTCTTTGCAAGGTCGCTTCCGTATTCTGAAACGTATCTGCCTGTCTTATCCTTTATTCCTTCGGATACGGCGACAATGCAGTTGCCCGTTTCTCTGTATATTCTCGTCACCTTCTCAAAGAAGGCGTCTATATCGAACACGGTCTCGGGAAGATATATGAGATCGGGACCCTCTCCGTTGACGGAAGCAAGCGATGCCGATGCCGCAAGCCAACCTGCATTACGTCCCATTATCTCAAATATTATTACAGAGCCCTTGGGATAGACGCTGCAGTCGCGTCTTACCTCCATAATGGACGTTGCGATATACTTTGCAGCAGAGGCAAATCCGGGACAGTGGTCGGTAAGCGCAAGATCGTTATCTATCGTTTTGGGGATTCCCATAATACGGCAATCGTAGCCGACGCTCTGCATATATGCAGATACCTTCATACAAGTATCCATAGAGTCGTTGCCGCCGTTGTAGAAGAAGTAGCGCACGTCATACTTCTTGAAGATATCAAGTATCCTCTTGTATTTGCTGTCGTCCTCCGTGTATTTGGGAAGCTTCACTCTGCAGGAGCCGAGAGCCGATGAGGGCGTCGTCTTAAGAAGACGTATCTCCCTCGGGTCCTCCTTCGACATATCGCAAAGTCTGTCGTCAAGCACGCCCTGAATTCCGTTGAGAGCACCGTATACCTTCGTAATACAATCCGTCTTGTGCGCCGTTTCTATTGCTCCGCAAATGCTCGAATTGATAACTGCGGAAGGTCCGCCCGACTGTGCAACGATACAAGTTCCTTTTAACATTTCAATACCTCCAAGTGTTTGTGTACGTCGAATGACTGTTAGATTATATCATCGTCAAAGCTTCTGTAGAATAGAGAATACGGCACTTTTTTTATAAAATCAGCCTATATTTATCTCTGCGATATATTTTACCATATTTTCCCTTCTTTAACAAGTCTATTTTTTCATTTTGTGTTGACATATTCCCCTTTTTGTACTAAAATATAAACGTAAAAAAATGTTTTGGAGGATTATAATGGCACTTGTAACATCAAAGGAAATGTTTGAAAAGGCTTACAACGGCGGCTATGCCATCGGCGCCTTTAACGTAAACAATATGGAGATCATCCAGGGTATCACGGAGGCTGCGGCAGAGGAAAAGGCTCCACTCATCCTTCAGGTATCCGCAGGCGCACGCAAGTACGCAAAGCACGTTTATCTCACGAAGCTCGTTGAGGCGGCTATTGCCGACACCGATCTTCCTATCTGTCTTCACCTTGACCACGGCGACAGCTTTGAGATATGCAAATCCTGCATCGACGGCGGATTTACATCCGTTATGATCGACGGCTCGCACTTTCCCTTCGAGGAAAATATCGAGCTTACGAAGAAGGTCGTTGAATACGC
>JAZSLE010000182.1:0-7734 GCA_045535215.1 Eubacteriales bacterium | reverse complement strand
TTTATATGCTTTTCGCATATGCTCTTGCTGTTCAATTTTCAATGATCAACCTCGTCTGTCTCTCTCCGTTTCCGGTGGGACAGCCTATATATTATACCACACTTGTCTCGCTTTGTCAATACCTTTTTCGAAAGTTTTTTGTCTTTTCTTGAGGTTTTTTCGCTCGACCGTGGTTTTTTCTTTGCCGCCCTCTTGGACAGCTCGTATATTATACCACTTTATATCCCGTTTGTCAAGGGGTTTTTTTGAGTTTTTTTCATTTTCAGCGCTTTTTCGTTTCATCGCCAAGTCCTTTTCGCTTGTTTTGGCTATTTTGCACAATCCGCTATCAAAAATGCACGAAGGCAGAAACCTCCGTGCATTTTCGCTCATTTTACGATCTTTTCACCGTCAAAAAAGAACACTCCATAGCCGGAGCCGTGCTTACCGCCCCTTTCGGTGTACTCGGCAAGGAGCCTTCTCTGACTAGTGTCACGAGGCCACTCGGAGACATCGCTCCACGCGGCGGCACCAAAAACGCGCCATGCGTTTGTAAAGCGTGTATACTCGGTCGTGCTTACGATAGTGAAATCATGTCTAAAGGAAAAGACGTTCGTATTTTCAGGGAAGCACTTTTCATAGTCCGGCCAAAGCAGATACGACGAGCAAACGAATGCCGTCGGTTTATCACTGTCCGGGTAGAAGAATTCTCGCGCGCGGCGGTAGGAATCGTATCTTACGTCCTTTGTGATACCGACACCGCTTGAGGGAATGTGGAAATTGAGGACGGTATCGCCCTTGCGGATAAAGTTACCGTTCACACCGAAGAATTCTCCGCGGAATTCTCTTTTCTCGTATTGGAATCTTCCGAGGGCAAATCTCTTCATACGGTAAAAATCGGGATGCCATTCGGAATCGGTTCCCCACACTCCGTAGAGGCCATGACATTCAACGAGCTTATACTTAAGATCCGACATCGTATCGACGAAGAATTTGTCGCCATACCCCGCATCCGCATATTTTTTCTCAAGCTTTTCGCACGCAAGCAGGAGCATAAGCATTTCTGCGGAGCTTTTGCTTATATCCGCGGCACGTGATATGCTTACGAATCTGTCCTTCATACCTTCAAAGGAATAATCGGTACGCTCGAAGGTCGAAAGTGCGTCCATCATCAGCACGTCAGCCTGTCTGCTGTTCGTCACCTTTTCGGCACAGGAAAGAAGCGAATCCACCGCTTCGTTCGGGAAGGAAAGCTTTTCCGCAATATATTTAACATAGGAAGAATTCATGACTGTACGTTGTGCCGTTATCTGACAATCTTTTCACCGTCAAAGAGGATAAGACCGTAGCCGTTTCCATGCTTGTGTCCGTCCTCGGTATACTTTGCAAATGCTCTGCGCTGGCTGGTGTCACGCGGCCACTCGCTTACGTCCTTTTCGGCATATGCACCGAAAACGCGCCATGCGTTATTGAACGAGGAGGACTCGGTAACGTTTACGAGAATGAAGTCGTGTCTGAACGCCATAAGATTGGAATTTGCGGGAAGGTAGCTTTCGTACCCCGGCCAGAGCAGCCAGGACGAGCAAACGAAGGGTACGGGACCTTCTGCATCCGGGAAGAAGAATTCGCGAGCCTTTTTATAGGAATCGTATCTTACCTCATCGGTAAGGCTGATTCCGCTTGAGGGAATATGGAAATTGAGAACGGTATCGCCCTTGCGAACGAAGTGTCCGTTAACACCTGTGCAGTTCTCGGGGTACTCTCTCTTTTCAAACTGGAATCTTCCGAGAGCAAATCTTTCCATACGGAAGAAGCCGGGGAACCAGAAGAATACGAAGCATCCCCAAACTCCGTGCACCTGCTTACATTCGATAAGCTTATATCTTATGTCGGACATCGTGTCTATGAACAGCTCGTTAGAATATCCGCATTCCGCATATCTCTCCTCAAGCTTTTTGCAGCACGCGAGAAGGATAATGCACGCGACGGTATATTTGTGCACGCCGGACACCTGCTCAATAGAGTCCATTCTGTCCTTAGTTCCGTCATTTGAATAATTTGTTCTCTCAAAGGTAGCGATAGCATCGTCCATAAGCACGGAAGCAACGCTGTTTGCCTCGACAACAGACGCCTGCTCTACTATGTACTTTGCCGCCTCATCGGGAAAAGAGAGTCTTTCTGTGAGTTCTTTTACGTATTTGATATCCATATCGTTTCTCCTTATACAGTATTTATAATATAAATGAAGGTTTTCAAAAAAACAACGCTTCTCTTATTTTTGCAAGTCTGTCCTCATCCGAAAGGAAGTCCCTGCGCTCGTTTGCTTTTTGTCTGTAGTGATCGAGCAGGTCGCGGTCATCCATAAGTCTCTTAAGAGCAAGGAAGAAGTCGTCCTCGCTTTGAGGAGTTATGACTCCGTACTCATTATCAAGGATAAGCTCGCTTGCGCCCGCGTTGTCCATTGTAATAACCGGGGTACCGCACCAGATGCTCTCGCTAAGCGTGAGGTTGAAGCCCTCGTGACGTGAGGTACATACGAAAAGATCGGCTTGCTTCATATATATATACGGATTGCTTTTCGCACCGAGCAATGACACGTTGGAGAGTCCTTCCTTTTCTATGATATTCTCAAGCGTCTTTCGTTCGACTCCCTCACCCACGATATCAAGCTTGTAGTCGTAGCCCTCGCGATCGAGCCTTGCGGCTACCGAGAGAAGCCGGTCAAATCCTTTCTGATCCACAAGTCTTCCTACAGCAAGAAGGGTGAGCTTTTCATTTTCCTTTTTTTCTACGTCCTTTGTTTTGAGGTCTATCTCAGCCGTGCCTATCGGATTCGGGCAGGCAACGAGTCCGCCGATATCACCGAAGATGCGAATCATTGCCTCCCTTGCGGCATACGACACGCAGATGATACGGTCAAACGCCTCATAGCACTCCTTCTCCTTTTCTGCCGTTCCAAAGTAGTCGAGAGTCCAGTGGCAAACCGATAGATCGTTGTGCACCCACATTACCTTTTTGTCCGCATTTACGTTTTCGCGCACGAAGTCGGCGTACATTCCCTCCTGCGCGGCTATCGCGAGTGAGAAATGCTTTGATTTAAGCGTTCTTTTAAAGTATGCGGGATAAAATTTGTTGTGGACCTTCTGAAAAAATCTCACTATTGGATTTGAAGAATATTTTGAGTGGTAGAGAAATTTTCTTTTCACCGAGCGGTCATACACGTCCTCACCCGTTGAGTAGTGGGTATACGAAAGCACGGTAATACTGTTTTCCTTGCTTTGCGAGAGGTCGCGGATGACGCTCTGCATCACCTTTTCAACGCCGCCGAGTATAGGGCATTGATGTATATAAACAAATATCTTTCTTTTCACTTTTCGTTTCTTTCGGTGTTATATACGATCTGACTGAGGTATACGGGGTCGTCGACATCATCTACGCTGTCTCCACCCTTTACCTCGTTGACGTATTTATTTTTTATTGCGACTTTTTCGGTAGCACCGAGTCGCATCCACTCGTATTCTATGTCTATATGTCCTGCGTCAAACACCCAGAAGCCGCACTTGTAAAGATCGTACGCAAGAACGCTTGCGGTAGGTCCGAGCGCGAGGAAGACGAGGTCGTAATCGGGAGCGAAGCGCTTTGCCGCCTCAACTATCTCGTCGTACTTGCAAAAGGCACTCTTTGCGGGGCAAAGGATCCTTGATACCTTTTTTGCGTTGTCAAACAGATCGTTTCCGACGCCGACTCTTGATTTATCACCCTCGATAACGAGAACTCGCTCGCCGTCCCAAATGCTTTTGAGGTTTTCGTACCACCTCTGACAGTTTGATTTGTCCGCGAAATCAAAGTAGAATCTCGTGACCTGCGTATTGTAATACGGGTAATCGAGGTTGAGCGCCTTTACCCACTTTATACGCTCGCGGTCAAGTCTCACCTGCCAGTGAAATTGCGCCTCGGGTGTGTATTGAGAAAGGTCACCGAAGCAATCCGGAACGCCTACAAGAAACTTATCGGATTCGCCGTTCTTTTTTATGACCTCCGCAAGCCTTTTCCCAAGCTTTGCGTCCGCCTGCTGAAAGCCCTGCGACCTCTTGAACATAAGATCGTACTCTCCGTCTCCGAATCTTGCTATGGATGCTCTTCTCTCCTTGATAGCCTTCGCGGTCTCGTCCATGGAATAGACCATGGGTTGCTTCATATACTTTACGCTGTTACGGTTTCTGCGAGTAACGAACTTTTCACGCTCATACGCGCATTTGTCCTTTATCTTTTTTAAGAGCTTTTTCATATATTCCTCTTTATTCCTCGGTATATTCCTCAACAGAGGTCATGCACACGTACGGAAGCATAACGTGACCGAACGACCTTATGTTCCACTTCGGAGGCTCGCCGAGGTGATCCTTCTTGAAGGAGAACGCAGTTCGGATACAGTCTATATCGTGATACTGGTTATACTCGTTGCAGGTATAGCTCATAAGGCAAACACAGTACTCGCCTGCGGTGAGGTTTGAGATATCTATCGAATATCTGAGTTTTACGGGTTTGTTGGCGTCAAGATGCATAAGCTTCTCGTATTCGGTAGCCGCCGTACCGCATCTTGCTCCGTCCATGGTGTTTATCTCAAATCTTATACCCATATTTTCCTTATCGGTATTCGGGTGATAATCTATCTCGCACTCTATCTTCTCGTCGTCGTAATAGATGTTGTTCTCCTTGCCGATAAGCTCGAGTGAGCGAAGCTCGTCGTTGCTTACCTTCTGCACCCAGGACTCTCTCTTTACGTCCTTGTAGTCGTAGAAGACACCCTCGTTCTTTATACCGGACTTGAGGTAGATAGCGATCGCCTTATCGACCTCGCCGTCATATATGACGCGTCCCTCGGAAAGAACGATACATCTCGTACAGAGACGACGGATGGTGTCCATGTTATGGCTGACGTAGAGGACGGTCTTGCCCTCCTTCGTAGCGGCGTCGCTCATCTTATCAAGGCACTTCTGCTGGAACTTTACGTCACCTACCGCAAGCACCTCGTCCATTATCATTATCTCGCTGTCAAGGTGAGCGGCGACCGAGAATGCAAGCTTTACATACATTCCGCTCGAGTATCTCTTTACGGGTGTATCTATAAATTCTCTCACCTCGGAGAATTCTATTATCTGCTCCATCTTGGCGTCTATCTCCGCCTTCGTCATACCGAGGATAGCGCCATTGAGATATATGTTCTCTCTTCCCGTCATCTCGCCCGAGAATCCGGTTCCGACCTCAAGCATACTGGCTATACGGCCGTTGAGCTCTATCGTTCCCTCCGTGGGAGCGGTGATTCTCGAAAGAAGCTTCAGAAGCGTGCTCTTTCCGGCACCGTTATGACCGATTATACCTACAGCCTCGCCGTGCTTTACCTCAAGATCTATACCGTTGAGTGCCATAAAGGTCTCTCCGACCTGACGCTGCTCCTCCCCGATCTTAACATTGGGGTCCTCCTTACCTCTTACCCTTGCCCACCAGGATTGAAGGTCCGCGGTAAGAGTGCCTCCTCCTATCTGTCCGAGGCGGTATCTCTTTTTTAAGCCTGTTATCTTTATGGAAAGATCGTCGTTCATTGTATCATTATCCTTTCGCCTTGCAGTTTGGATCAATTATCTTTTTTAAAGCGTGAAAGAAGCTTGTTCTTTTCGTATGCGAGCTTATCAAGTACCTTCCTTGTAAAGCTGCGAGGGTATTTTCCGAAGTGCGTCATCGCCTTCTTTATGCCCTTCTTGTTGTAGAGAGAAATGAATTCGTCACGCCTTGGTGAAGGCTCTGTCGGTGCTCCGCTTATACGGGGCTGACCCTTCATTGCTTCATCTAACGTCGCGTCAAGCGTTGTGAGTTTCTCAGACGCGGCAGAGAGAAGCTCTTCTCCTTTTTCCGTGTTTGCGCTTATAAGCGAGAGACCACGCTTTGTATCAAGTTCCGGGAACACATCGCCCGCACCCCAAAAGTCACCGACGGTAACGTCTCCGGGACGGACCGTATTACAGTATCTGCAGGAATGACAGGACGGACGTATTATGAGGTTATCGAAATACATACCGAGGAAGAAATATCCCTCAAGCACCTTACCGTTTTCAAAAACGTATTTTTCCCTGCTCTCTCCCCAAGGGAGTGATCTTTGACGGAACTCAAAGGCCTTTATGCGGGAGTGCTTTGTCCTTTCAAGCGCGGAGAGCCAATCCGAAAGTATCGCGGGACTTGGGACCCCGTAACAGACGATATCGCAAAAGATGAGCCTTTCTCCGTTGAGTCTGCTTGTCTGAACGAATTGCTTAAGTGCGGCATTCTGACATGGTGTTCCGCAGAAGAGAACGGTCTTTTCGTCCTTCAGATCCTTCTTTATCATAGAGTATACGCCCTGCATATTACTCTGCACGTACTTTGATCCGCGCAAAAGAGGAAGTTCGCTCTCATCTTCGGTACGTATATGTCTCGTTACCTTGTCGTCGCAAAGGCTTGCGCCGTACACGACTCCTCCAACCGAGTAGATCTGCTCTGCCAACGCGGAGAACGCACCTCCCGATTGGCTGTCCGCTCTTACGTCGGTATCATTATGGTATGCCGCCTTTACGGTCTTCATTTCGTATCTTTCGGCGTCCGAAAGTGCGACGCACACCTTTTCGCAAAGGTCACAGCCGACGCAAAGTGCTTCGTCCACCGTCGGATATTCGAATCCGTCGCGGTGGGTAAAGCGTATTGCACCCTTCGGGCAAACGTCACCGCAGGCCTTACAGCCACAGCACGCGTTTATATCCGTTTTTACTATCGACATAAGTATCTCCCATCAAGGGCTTCATTTCTCACAGGCAGTAAGCGCTCCGTGAAGGAAGTCCTCGGACATTCTTCTTTTTTCGTCAAGTATTTTTCTTATCTGCGGATATGCAGACACTACGTTATCGATCTTTGATACGTCCTCCTCTACGTCTTCGCCGAGGATACGGATATCCGGAAGCTCGAGAGCAGACATAAGGTTTTCCGTTCTTGTTGCGAATCCCTTTTTGGATCTGCATATCACTCTCTTTCCGAAGGTGAGAGAGAATGCGAGTCCGTGGAAGGATGAGGTTACGACTATTGCGGCGTTGTCTATGAGAGAGAGGAACTCCGCAGGGCCGCACTTGTTGAGAAGCAAGCCGCCTTCTACCGGGCATACCTTGTTTTTAAGGGTGTCGAGCACCGCGACCTTCATGCCCGTTTTCTTTGCGAGAACGGATGCCGCATTGTATACCGCCTGCTCACCGAAGGTGTAGACGAGTATATAGTTATCCTTTTCAAGGCCTCTCGGAAGCTTTGTCTCAAGCGTGCGCCAATACTCCGCACCGTAAAGAAGGGTGGGGTCGAGAGCAACGCTCGCCTCTATGCCGAGGTCGTTTTTTATATGCTCGCAAAGTGCCGTCTCTCTTACGGAAACCGCAGAAAACCGGGAAAGCGCGTTTTTTGCGTATTCTTTGTCTTCATCCGAGAAGCACGCTCCGCCGCTGCTTGCGGCATAGGAGATCCTCTTCGGGTCACCCGAGAACTCTACGTTGCCGAAGTATGCATCGCAGAACTCCGCACTTATATCGCGGCTGAAGACCTGGTCGCTTCCGAACACGATAGCGTCGTAGCATGCATCCTCAAGCTCCTTTTGAGTTCTGTATATCCTTTTTGATTTCTTGAGCTTGGTTTTTGCGAAGCGGGACATCCGCGTATATCTTTTTTTGTCAAGATACCTTCCTCTGAGCG
>JAZSLE010000240.1:0-2804 GCA_045535215.1 Eubacteriales bacterium | reverse complement strand
CTACAACTCCTTGGCTCACAGAACGACATGGCTACGATCCGACTTCCGTTTTGAAGAGCCTGCCGTAGTCCATCTCGAGGATGCACTTGAATATATATCCGAGTCTTGACATTTATCAATATCCTTTCGCTGTATAGTAGCTTATCTTCCGCAATTTACCGTTATTATCTCTTCCGTGAGCATAGCGTCCTCAACGAGAGCCTCAAAATCAAGCTTTCTTTCCTCGACAAGCACCTTCTCAAGCTCGGGCTTTGTCTTCGGGTGCCTCGGAGTGAAAACGGTGCAGCAGTCTTCGTAGGGAAGGATGCTGGTTTCAAATGTGTCTATCTTTCTCGCTATCTCAACGATCTCCTCCTTGTCCATTCCGATGCACGGACGGAATACCGGGAGCCTTGCAATGCTGTCGGTAACACCGATAGCCTGTATTGTCTGGGATGCTACCTGACCTACGCTCTCGCCGGTTATGAGAGCCTTGCAGTCGTTCTTTTCTGCAACTCTCTGAGCGCACTCCATCATAAATCTGCGGAGAAGGAGGGTGAAGTAATCCTCGTCGCACTCCTTTGCGATAGTCTCCTGTATCTTTGTAAGTGAGATGACGTGTACTCGCATGCTTCCCGTATACGACGTCATGATGGAAGCAAGCTCAAGTACCTTTTCCTTCGCTCTTTCACTTGTGTAGGGGAAGGACTCAAAATGAACCGCCTCTATCTTTACTCCTCTCTTTGCGAGCATATATCCCGCGACGGGAGAATCTATTCCGCCCGAGAGAAGGAGCATACCCTTTCCGTTTGAGCCTATGGGCATACCGCAGGCACCCTTTACCTGACCTGCGTGTATGTACGCGCCTCCCTCACGCACCTCGACCTTTACCACAACGTCGGGGTCCTTTACGTTTACCTTGAGATAAGGGCAGCAGGAGAGAATCTCACCGCCTGCAAGCGCGGATATCTCGGGAGACTTGAGAGGGAACGCCTTGTCCGATCTTTTCGCCTCTACCTTGAAGGTGCGGATGCCCTCCATTTGTGAGGGAATATAGCTTCTTATCACAGAGAGTATGGAGTCCATATTCTTGTCTGCTATCGCACAGCGGCAGATAGCGGATATACCGAACACCTTCTTCAGCGCCTCGAACGCGCCGTCGACGTCGCAGTCGTCTGTTCTTCCCTCAACGTATACCGTGCTCTGCATTCTTGAGACAGAGAAGGAGCCGTAGGGTCTGAGTCTGTATTTGATCTCTCTTGAGAGGAGACCCTCAAAATAAGAGCGGTTTGCGCCCTTGAGAACGATCTCACCGTATTTGCAAAGAATAATTTCCTTCATAGCTTTTCCGTTTCGTGATTAATTATTTTATTATACGTTTATATTATACTACATTGCGAGGATAATTTCAAGAGCTTATTAAAATTTTGATGTTGACATAGGGCTGTTTTTGTGGTATAATAAATAGAAAGATAGTTAAATTGCCGTCAAAACGGCGGGAGATATTATGGATCAGAAGAAACTTGACAGAATAAACGAGCTTGCCGCCAAAATGAAGAGCGAAGGGCTTACGGAGGAAGAGGCAGCGGAGAGAAAGCAGCTGCACGCGGAATACATCGCGGCGTACAGAGCGAGCCTTCGCGGAATCCTTGACAATACCTATATACAGAGACCCGACGGAACGAGAGAAAAGCTTTCGAAGCGGAATAAGTAATTTACGCATATACTCTCACGGAAGAGCGAATAATAAGCAGGAGTATCCTGTGAACGGAGGATGAGATATGGATATAAACGATATCAAGGAAAAGCTTGAAACAACAGTAGCATTGAAGATAAAGAGAGCCATCCGTGTGCTCCGCAGACCCTTCATAAGAACGAAGCTGGATTACAGCATGGATATATACAAGACCGAGACGGACGACGAGCCTGTTTCGTCGGTAACGGCAAAGTCGGATACGGATATAAAGCTGTTTGACCTCGCTTGCGCGCTTGCGGGAGTGATGGCTGTTATGTCTGTTCTGCGCTCCTTGTTTAAAATATTCAGATGACGCAATGCTAAATAAAAATCCCGACCGCAAAAATGCGGTCGGTTTTTTATACAAGGGATCTTCCTTCCCATTCCCCAACGGGAGGGATACCCATAATGCTTGTTATCGTGGGTGCAAGTTCAAGGAGGCTTACGTTCTCGAAAGTACGTCCTGCCTCAAACTCCTTGCCGTAAAAGATCATCGGGATAGTCATATCCTCGGGCATTTCGGTTCCGTGGCTTCTGTCGTGTCCGCCGTGGTCCGCGGTTATGATAACGGTGTACTCGCCGTTCGTCTCCTCAATGACTCTCTTTACGTTGTCTATAGCGGCGCTGACGTAGCTCAAATAGGTTTCCGTCATCCATCCGCGATCGTGACCGCCCTTGTCGTCCGTCTCTACCATATAGAGAAATACGAAATCGGGATGAGCGACCTTTATGTATTTCAAGGCACTGTCTGTAAGCATGGCATCGGTGGCGTCAAACGAATATGCGTTTATATATTCCGCAGCCTTAAGAGATCCGGGTCTGCTGACGTCGCGTATCGGTTCCCATCCGTAATACATTGCCGATACTCCGCCAAAGCGTTTTATCTGCTCAAAGAGTCCGTCGATCGGTCTTACCTGCGGCATATATGTGTTTGTTGTGGTTCCGTGTCTGTCGGGGGTGACGCTGTGGAACATTGACATATGGCAGGGAAGGGTTACCGAAGGAAACACTGCGCTTGCATCAAGCGCGCTTGACGACTTCTTCAGAAGCTCGTCAACGTAAGTGTTGCCGCACTGCAGAAGACCGTCGG
>JAZSLE010000046.1:0-10323 GCA_045535215.1 Eubacteriales bacterium | reverse complement strand
AAAGAACCTCGGAAAGGTTGGATGCAAGCAGGAACTGTATCGCCTTTCTTATGTTATCGTATATCTTTCTTCCCTCTCCGACAGCCGAAACTATCGTAGCGAAGTTGTCGTCCGCAAGTATCATATCCGCAACGTTCTTAGTAACGTCCGTACCCGTGATACCCATACCGACACTGATAACGGCATTCTTTATCGAGGGTGCGTCGTTTACGCCGTCACCCGTCATCGCGGTTACCATGCCTCTGCTGCGCCATGCGTTTACTATTCTTGTTTTATGCTCGGGCTGAACTCTTGCATATACGGAAGACTTTGTTACCGCATCAGCAAACTCCTCGTCGGATATCATATCAAGCTCAGCACCAGTTATAGCCATATCGGGGTTGCTTATTATTCCAAGCTGCATAGCAATTGCGACTGCAGTGTCCTTATGGTCACCGGTTATCATGATCGGACGTATGCCTGCACTTATACACTCGTCTATAGCGGGCTTAACCTCGGGTCTTACGGGATCTATCATACCGACGAGACCGACAAAGCAAAGTTCCTTCTCAACAGCATCCGATTCGTACACCTCGGGAGTGCTTGAAAGCTTCTTCATAGCAACCGACAATACTCTGAGTGCCTTATCGGCCATAGCCTTGTTTTCGGCAAGTATGCTTGCTCTGATCTCGTCCGTCATAGGAACAATCTCACCGTTGACAAGCGCGGATACGCACCTCTTGAGCACTTCGTCGGGCGCGCCCTTTGTGTACTGTACTATATTTTTGTTCTTGTCCTCGTGGACGGTGGTCATCATCTTTCGCATAGAGTCGAACGGTACCTCACCCACACGAACGAGCTTAGTCTTCTCTACCGTTTTGTCAAGTCCCAACGAATAAGCAAAGTTTACAAGAGCACATTCGGTAGGTTCTCCGATAGCCGTTTGAGTTTCGGGATCTATCTCCGCGTCGCTGCAAAGAGACATCGCGTTTGCAAGAAGTTCCTTGTCGCTTCCGTAATGCTCAACGACCGTCATTTTATTCTGTGTAAGAGTACCCGTCTTATCCGAGCAGATAATCTGTGTACATCCAAGCGTTTCGACCGCGGTAAGCTTTCTGATTATAGCGTTTCGTTTGGACATATTCGTAACGCCGATAGAAAGCACTATGGTAACAACGGTTGCAAGACCCTCGGGAATAGCCGCCACCGCAAGTGAAACTGCTACCATAAAGGTATCAAGCACGAGCGAAACATCCGCTCCGTTGCCCGAAATTACGGATCTCAGTATATTTATAGCGAAGATAACAACGCATATACCTATAACGAGATAAGTGAGTATCTTACTGAGCTGTGCAAGCTTCATCTGAAGAGGTGTCTTTCCTTCCTCGGCAAGAGTAAGGGCCTCTGCTATCTTACCCATTTCGGTATCCATACCCGTAGCGCAAACGACCGCCTTACCTCTTCCGTAAGCGACCGTGCTTCCCATGAATACCATATTCTTTCTGTCGCCGAGCGGAACGTCCTTTCCGTCCTCTCCGCCTATAACGTCATCCGTCTTCGTTACGGGTACCGATTCTCCCGTCAATGCCGCCTCTTCCACCTTAAGACTTGCGCATTCGATTATTCTCGCGTCCGCGGGAACAGCGTCTCCGGCCTCGAGAACTATGATATCACCGACAACGAGGTCCTCGCTCTTTACCGTTACGAGATGTCCGTCACGGATAACCTTTGACGTTGCCGCGGCGATCTCCTGCAGCGCTTCAATTGCCTTTTCCGCCTTGCTCTCCTGGAAAACACCCAATACCGCGTTAATTATAACAACGGCAAGGATTATTATTACGTCTGTGGGAAATTCCTGCTCGTATACCGACATAACTCCGGATATTATTGCCGCAACTATCAGTATGATAGTCATAGGCTCTGCGAGCTGCTTTAAGAATTTTGAAAGCAAAGACTCCTTTTTGGCTTCAACAAGCTTGTTTTTGCCGTTCTTCTCAAGTCTTTCGGAAGCTTCTGAGAAACTCAACCCGTCAAGCGAAGAGTTAACTTCACTCAAGACCTGCTCTGTTGTTTGGTCGTAGATCTTCATTACAAATGTTCCTTTCATTTTATTTTTTGAAATCTACATACTCCGTAAAGGATAAAAAAAGACCTTTGCGGGTTCACGTCCCGCAAAAGTCTTGCCTGCGATTTCTCGCCGGACGACCGAATCCAAATAGGATCGAGTTGGCGACCGTCCATCTACCGAGGGGGTAATGGCTACTCCCTTTTGCTACCATATATTATACCACAAATACACCGATTTGTCAATAGCTTTTTGCGATCAATACGCTTCAATATCTATTTTTTTGACGCTTCCGTTTATACTGTGCCCCAAAAACATCTGCGCTATGCGTTCAAATCCGCTGGGCTCATCACTTACGTAGAATTCGTTTTCTCCGCCGTCATTCAGGATAAGTCCGTTTTCGTTCATAAAGCGAGCGAGCTCCAACGCCGCCTCTTCCCCACTGTTAATAAGCGACACACCGGGAACAACACTTGCTATCACGTCCGAAATTATCGGGAAATGCGTGCATCCGAGAATAAGTGTATCCGCGCCGCTTTCCTTTATATCCGAAAGATATTTTTCGGCAACGAGGCGCGTTATCTCATTATCGGCTTCAATGAATCCGTTTTCAACGAGCGGAACGAACAGCGGACATGCGGTAGTTACCGTCTTAATATCGGTGTTTTCAACTTCGATCGCCTTTTCAAAGGATCGGCTTCCTATAGTAACTCCCGTTCCGATAACTCCCACGACTCCGTTTTTTGTCATTTTTGCGGCTTTTTTTGCCGACGGCTCGACAACTCCTATTACGGGGATGTCAGCCGCCGCTCTCAGCTCGTTTATCGCTATTGAGCTTACGGTACCGCAAGCAACAAGAACGGCGTTGATATTGTGTGTCTTCAAAAACGACAGATCCTGCAAAGCGTATTTTATAAGCGTATCCCTCGATCTCGTACCGTAAGGTACACGTCCCGTATCACCGAAATAAACGATCTTCTCGTTAGGTAATATTTTTTCAAGCGACCTGACCGCGGTAAGTCCGCCAAGCCCACTGTCAAACACTCCTATCATAAAAAACTCTGCCTTCCTAAATAATCGTTCTACTGATTATTATAGCATGAAAAGAGCTTTTTGTCAATAGAGAATCAACCTATAAGTCCGAACGATACCGCTATAGCGTTGTTTATCTCCCCCATAAATTCTTCGTCAAGATGCCCCATTTTCTCCTTCAGGCGCTTTTTGTCTATCGTCCTTACCTGCTCAAGCAGGACGACGGAATCCTTGCTGAGCCCGACTCTTTCCGCATACAGATCGATATGTGTCGGAAGCTTCGACTTATCCATCTTGGACGTAATCGCCGCGGCAATGACCGTAGGACTGTGTCTGTTTCCAACGTCGTTCTGTATTATAAGAACAGGTCTAAGGCCTCCCTGCTCCGAGCCAACCACGGGGCTTAAGTCTGCATAATATATATCTCCACGCTTTATGTTCATGGCTTATTTCCTCCTAAAAAGAAGTTCCACCAATATTTTTTACATCACCGTCCCTATTTAATCATACCGAAAAAACTTTTTCCTTGAAAATATTTGCCAACAAAAAAGCTCCCCCTTTTTCAAGGGGGAGCGAAAACTTACGCCTCTATTTCTATCTGACACATTTTCATAGCGTCAAGCGCGTTGGTATGACTCTCGGGGGTTACTCCCGCGCAGCACCTTCCGTCTACCGATATAGGAACCTCGGGCATATACGCCTTCAGAAGCAGTGCATTCGATATAACGCAGATATCCGTGCAAAGTCCGACAAGAGTGATCGACTCTATTTCCTTTTCGCGTGCCGAAAGCAGCTCTGCAAGCTCAATTGAGCCGAACGTAGGCTTGTCTATTATTAGTGCGTCCTTTGACAAGGCCAAAAGCTCGTCGCGTATCTGCCATCCGAAGCTGTCCTTGACGCAATGCACCACGGGAAGCTTTTTGCCCTCGGCTGTATTAAGATACTCTGCCGAATGCGTGTCTCTTGTGAATATGACCTCACCGTCAAAGGATCTTATCCTTTCTATCACGTGCGGAAGGATAGCTACCGCCTCCTTGGTGCCGAGAGCGCCGTCGATAAAATCGTTCTGCATATCCACTACAACAAGTACCTTTTTCATACACACCTCCAAATAAACAGGCTTATATACGCCTTACTCGGAATATACCCACTCGCCGGGAGTCTTCTCCGCTTCAAGAAGAAGATCGCGTATCTTCATTATCTTAAGAGTTTGATTGGATGCAAAGGGAAGCTCTCCGGTCTCAAAGAAGCCGATTATAGACTTCATAAGCGCCGGGAAGAACTCGGACGATACGGTTTTATGTACCGTCTTGCCCTCCTTATTCTCCGCCATGAAGAAGTAAGGCGCTCTCATGTAGTAAAGCAGAGTAGCACTCTTTCCGTTTTTATCCTCAACGCGGCAGATACGGGAGGTTCCGCTTACGTCAACCTTTACTCTGCTCACCTCAAGATCAGTAAGTCTTACAGCCATCTCAAGTTGATGCACGAGATACTCCGCAAAATTGCCCATTGATCCGCCGACCGTAACGTGTACCGAATCCTCCCATCCGTCAAGCTCGGTCGCATATCTCAACGCAGATGACGAGAAGAAGGATACACCGTTTTTTTCGGCGACGTCAAACATTTCCTTTGCCTCGTTGAAATCGGTCGCAAACGTCTTATCAACGTACACTCTCTTTCCGTACGTAAACGCCTTTTTCGCATATTCAAGATGCTTTTCCGGACAGGAAGGAGCAAGTATCATAATAACGTCTGACTTTTCGCAGAGTTCTTCGAGGGTCACGCATTTTTCAGTTCCGAATTTTGCACACCATTCGTCCGTCGTAACGTTGTCACGGGGAGAGACGTCTATCTCGCTCCATACGTACGCTACCTCATAATCGGTGCCGCATTCCTCGTTTACCCTCTTTATCCACGCGGGATAATTATCAGCATGCCACTCACTGATATAATAGTCGATAAAACCTATCTTTTTCATACTGATTATGCCTTTATTTCCTCGCCCATTTCAGCGGAAGCATAGAGTCTGTCAAGAAGCTTTGCACTTTCAAGAACATTGTCGATATGGCTTCTGTTCTTTACACCGGTGTTGATGGACTCAATGAACGCGCGGCTCTCGCAGCGGTACATATCGGGAATATCATATTCGGGAGCCTCGGAAATGAGTGTATCTCCGTAGTAAAGCTCAAACTTCTTACCGTAAATAAGTCTTGCGCCGCACTTGTCACCGAGAAAATCGATGAACATTTCGTTCTTGCCTATGTTCTGCGCCCAAGCACCGTTGAACGATATGCCTGCCTTGTCTGTACGGATATATCCGGTAACGAACTCCTCAACGTCGTTTGTTCCGTTTTCCTTGTCGGAGGTATCCTCAGCCCACATTGATGTATACTTGTAGCTCTTCATATCTTTTGCAAGCTCGGAATAAGTATCACACGTAAGTGTCTTAAGCTTTGCTCCGCCGAGAATGTAAAGAATAAGGTCGAAGAAATGGATTCCCCAGTCTATAAGAACACCGCCGCCCGACTCTGCCTTTGTGGTGAAGGGGCCGCCGAGTCCGGGAATAGATCTGAAGCTTCTGAACGAGCAATAAACGTGGTAAAGATTACCGAACTTGCCCTCTCTGTTCAACTGCTCAAGCATCTCAACGCTCTTGTGATATCTGTTACATACGCCTATATTGAGCATCTTGCCCTGCTTTTCAGCCTCTGCAGCCATCTCACAGGACAGATCGTAGTTTATCGTTATCGGCTTCTCGCAGAAAACGTGCTTTCCGGCCTTAAGAGCATCCATTGTAATGGTGTAGTGAGAGTAGTTGGGAGTAAGAACGTATACTGCCTCTACCTCAGGGTCATTAAGAATAACGTTATAGTCGGTAATTGCGTTCTTTATTGCGGGATACTTAGCCTTTATTGCCTCTGCCTTCTCCAGAATAAGATCGCACACGTACTTTATTTCAACCTCTTCCATTCCGTCAAATGCGGGAAAATGAGCATTTGATGCAATTCTTCCACATCCGATAACACCTATAACAGTCTTTTTCATTTCAATCATTTCCTTTCGTTTTGCGCAAGCGCATATATTGGTAATTATATTATACAACATACAGTGGCTCTTGTAAATGTTATATTTTTGTTATAAGGATATCATTTTTTTGTATTTTCTTGTTTCTCGCCTGTTTTTTTTGGATTTTATTTAATAATATTATTGACAAAGGGGTTTTACTGTGATATAATCAACACATCGCGGAGGTAATGCTATGGAAAATCAATATCACATACATAACACGTATCTTAAAGACCCATTATCGTTCGGAAGCACCCGCCTCGTTCAGATAGGACGTATGCACTGTACACCTGGTAAGCTGATAAAGGAGCATCTGCATTTCGACTATTACGAGCTTACGATAATAAGCGATGGAAGAGGTACCGTCTTTTCAAACGGAATTGCCTCCGACGTGCATAGCGGAGATATATACCTCTCATTTCCGTTTGAAACGCATATGATATCATCAAGCACGGCGGCTCCTATGAAATACGATTTCTTTTCGTTTATGACCGATAACAGCGCACTGTGTCATGCACTTGACAATATAGCCCAAACAACACCTGCGGGCAAAAAGAGGATATTCCGCGACGATAAGGTACCGTATATTGTCGGAAACGCGATAGCCGAGCTGCGCGACGATGCCGCATATAAAAACGAGCTGCTCTCCGCCGCATTCGATCAGATACTCATCTATACCGTTCGCGCATTTTCCGAGATACCGTACAAGGCACCGAGCGATACGAACGACACCGATGCCCTCTGCTACCGTATCATGAATTACATAGACACGCATATCTTCAGTATAAGATCGCTTACCGAGCTTTCAAGCGTTACGGGATACAATTACAGCTACCTCTCTTCCATCTTCAAGCTCAGAACGGGCGGAACCATCTCACAATATTATTACGAGAAAAAAATGAACATCGCAAAGATGCTCCTATCGGAAAACAAAATGAAGATATCCGAGATCGCAGATATGCTTAACTACTCCTCGCTATATGCATTCAGCAAAGCCTTTCATAACCGATTCGGTGTCTATCCTCAAGGATTCATGCGCTCGCTCAAACCCAGAGATCCCTCTTAAACGTTTTCGCCCTCCCGGTGATTTTATAACGGGGAGGGTTAAAAAGGACAGTAAATAAAACAGAAGTCCCCGACAGATCAAGTACCTGTCGGGGTTTTTATCCGTAGAAATTATTTTAATATTGCGGAATGAATTTTAGCTAAAGAATCCCTCAACAAAGTATAAACCATCGTTGTTCACGCGATAGACACCCTCATAAGGACTTTCTATATACGTTTTGCCATTTTCCTCGTATAGATAATAAAGATATCTCACATCATCTTCACAGATTTCAATTGAATAATAATTATCCGCACAAGGAGTATCATTTACCGATGCATTTCTTGTTGGCTCACCATTGCGAAGGATATTGATCATTGTTTTCATATCCGTTCTATCAACAATAGATATTTTTGAATCGTCAAGCTTTTTGCAAATATTGATTTCGGTAACGTTATCAATGTCTGGGTATAGAATTGGATCAGCTTTGGGAAAATATTTGTCCACTAAGCCACAACTTGAAAGAAAAACCAAACAACAAACAAGGCTTACCAATGCTACTGTAACTTTTTTCATTACTTTTCTCCTTTATTTCGTTGTATTTGTATATTTCGGAATCTACGTTGCACTCTACACCGTGCGGCAAGGCGTTCTCTACACCAACGCAAGTATAACTATTTTTTCTTCACGCATATGCCGACGAAATCGTACGGTGCTATCCTTCCGTTCAAAGACACCGTCTGTCCGTCTGCCTGTCCGGAGCCGTTAATGAACTTGATACCGTTCGATTCTATAGGAACTTGGAAGCGAACAGTTACGTTTTCCATACTGTCCTCAAACAAATTCCAAATACCGACGGAGATCTCGTTTTCGTCTTCTTTCACTATGGAATAGTGATACGGATAATTTCCGTCCACGTATGCTAAAAGCGGTTCTCCGAGCCACGACACCTGATCGAGAAGCAATCGGCGGAGTGCATAGGACGTAAACCATCCGGGCCTCTTGCAAGCCTTTCTTCCGTCAAAGGGAAAGATCAAGAAGCGGCACCCGTCGGCGTTTTCATAGGTAAATATTCCGTCGTACCTGGATCCGCCAACCTCAAAATAAGTAAGCACTTTTGCTCCGCTACGCTTTTCAACCTGATACATCTGAACGCCAAGTTCAAGACGAACGTACTCGTTTTCCGCAGGATAATACTCAACGGGAAGATCGGTAAATCCCAATTGTCTTGGCGGCTTGATCGGTGCAAAGCTTGAAATTCCGACGTCAATTCCGCGTCTTGTCAAAATATCCGCGGCCGTCAAGTCCATAACACAGCCCTGACGCAACTGATTCTTGCTTATATGTGCGGCGTTTTCTCCGAAAAGAACTCCAACGTCGTTGCCCTCATACGTCATCGGCAACGAGCAAGCAATTCCCAAGCATATACTCTTATAATACATTCCCGCGCGCGGGTCCGAATACTCGTTGTTAAACTCTGCCTTCGCGAACAGATCCGGAAAATTCCACAACCGTATTCCGCGTGCCGATTTATCACCAAAGCATTGCTCTATCTCACGGTAGAGTGCTTCGTGCGACTTGTGCGCGTCTACGTATCCCGTTTCATAAGCGGCTGAGGAAACGTAATCCGACATATATTTCAAAATACCGTCACAGTTTCCGTCTGCACGCAGAGCCATATCGAATATCTCAAGCCTTGATGCCGACGTAACGAAGCGCGGACGCGGGTAGGTATCTCCCTCGCTGATGATCTCAATTCCCTTGCCCTTCAGCATAGAAATCTGTGTACGCTCAAGCTCAACGATCTCTCCAAGCTGACGCGGCCAATATGGAGCTCCGCTGAGTCGGAGAAACGGCTTTGTATCTCCCGCAAGCGCGCGGGCAATTTCTTCCACGTCGCATCCGGTTACGTCCCATCCGAGACAAATACAGAATCCCATTCTTGTTTTCGGGGATAACTCGTCCAATGCTGCACGCATTTTTAACGAGAAGTTCACCATTGATTCCTTCTGTACACGAAGCCAAGCATTGCGGTATCGGTTTTCGCCGCCGCAAAGTATATTTTCGCGAAGTTCTTTCGGCGTAATGCTCTCGCCAAGCACCTGCTCCACTCTTTCCATGTGAAGCGGACAGCAGCATCCAAGCTTTACGTCGGGAATCGGATCGGTTCTGTAATCGTCGTCAAACAGTATGCCGTCTACTCCCGTGCGCGCGATCTTCTGTATCCAAATTGCGAAATCATGCTGTAAGCGTACGTCCAATGGACAAAACGCCTTGCTTCTTCCGATATCGAAATCCTGCTGATTCTGATACGGACTGCTTTCGGTCTCTGCCGACGAATCATGACCGAGGGTCTCTCCGAGCCATGCCCAAACCTCTATACCCTTTTCCTTAAAGTACGTAACCAATTCCCGCAAAAGTGAAAGTGTTTCGGGTGAAGAGAAGGTATGCTCCGGCTCTCTGTCCAATGCCAAAGCGACTCGGTCTACCTTGGCTTGACACAGCTGTTCAACAAGACCCTCCTTATCAAAATGTGAATATGAAATAACTGTAGGAACTGTAACTTTATACATTTACATCGTCCTCCGTTTTGCACAGCATAAAAATTAAGTACGGTGGCCTGTCTTCCGATTAACGTCAGACAGGCTCACCACTGCATAGACAATATTATATTACTCTGCAGTATTTGTGCTCTGTGCCTCGGGAAGCTTCTTGCCGAGGAGCTCGGGAAGCTGCATTCCCGCAAGAGCAAATACCTCCTCAAGCGGAGGAACAGACTTCATCATACCGGAAATAAATCCTGCCGTGGCATTCTTGCCGCCCTGATTCTGTCCGCCGTCCCAAACTGTTACCTTGTCTATCTTGATGTTCTTTACTGCATCTACCTGAACGCGCATGAGATCCTCGAGCTTGTCGGCGATGAGAAGCTTAAGAGCTGCCTCTGCGTCTCCGCCTGCGGATTTTACTATCTCGGCAAAGCCCGCCGCCTGCTTCTTGAGTATTTCCTCCATACCGCGCGCCTCGGCTTCCATTTTAGCGTAAATAGCATCCGCTTCACCCTGTGCTCGACGTCTCATCTGCTCAGCCTCAGCCTCTGCGGCAAGCTCCATTTCTCTCTTTTTAGCCTCTGCTCTTA
>JAZSLE010000161.1:0-2364 GCA_045535215.1 Eubacteriales bacterium | reverse complement strand
GTCGGGGTTGCGCTTTCTTTAATCAGCGGAGTATTAGATGTCCGCGTCAACATAGTCCTTCATTTCAAGCTTTGAAAGTATCGTTTTAAAGTAATCGGGAAACTCGCTTTCTATACGGACGAATTCTCTTGTATCCGGGTGGATGAACTCAAGACGCTTTGCATGCAGGCACTGTCCACACAGAAGTGAAGCATTCACCGTTTCAAATTTCGTACGGCCGCCGCCGTATACGGTATCACCTATTATCGGGTGACCGATAGAGGACATATGCACTCTTATCTGATGGGTTCTTCCGGTCTCAAGTCGGAATTTCACAAGAGAATAGCCGTGGTTGGAGCAGAGCACTCTGTAATGAGTGACCGCTTCTCTTATACCGTCTCCGTCTGACGAGGTATAAACCGCCATTCTTTTTCTATCCGTCTTATGTCTGCCGATAGGCTTATTCACCGTTCCGGTCCCTTCTCTCGGTGTGCCTACGACTACGGCGTAATATATACGTCTTACGTCGTGGCTTTTGAGGAGGTCGGAGAGGAAGGTATGTGCGTTGTCGTTTTTTGCTACCACGAGAAGTCCGCTCGTATCCTTATCTATACGGTGGACGATACCCGGACGCATAACTCCTCCTATACCGGAAAGAGAGTCCTTGCATCGATAGAGCAACGCATTTACGAGTGTTCCGCTGTAGTGGCCTGCGGCAGGATGGACGACCATTCCCTTTTTCTTATTTATAACTATTACCGAATCGTCCTCGTACATAACGTCAAGCGGGATATCCTCGGGAACAACGTCGCTGTCGCGCACCTCGGGTTTTTCAAAAGTGACGGTATCGTTTACGCTAAGCTTATAGCTCTTCGCTACCTCCTTACCGTTAACAAGGACCGCGCCCTCGGAGAGCATTCTCGCGGCGTCGCTTCGGCTTATGTCTGCGTACTCGGACAGGAAAACATCTATTCGCTTTCCCGTGTCCGCTTCATTCACACGGTATTCCTCAGTCACTGTCTATTTCTCCGTTATCGGGCTTGCTTTCATTCACGTCGGATGCGGTCTCCTCTGCAGGTGCTTCGGGCGATTCTGAAGATGTATCGGTCTTCTCCGCCTCGGTATTCTCGGTTGCGTTTGCAGCTGCCGTCGCGAGCTTTTTCTCTTTGGCTTCCTTTAGCGAATCCAATATAAACCAAAGCAAAAACAGTCCTGCGCCTATGCACACGAACGAGTCCGCAACGTTGAACACTGCGAAATCTATTAGTGTGAAGTCGAAGAAGTCAACTACGTAGCCGAGAGATATGCGGTCTATCATATTTCCGACGCCGCCTGCGATTATCATGGAAACGGCACATCTCATAAGTGGAGATACCTTTTTATAGTACATCACGAAAAAGACAAGAAGGCCGACTATGAGAACGGTGGACGTGATCATAAATACCCAACGGTGATCCTTGAGCATTCCGAATGCGGAGCCCGTATTCTCAACGTACGTAAGGTGGAACACCTCAGGCCAAAGCTTGAACGAGCCGTCTCCCTTTAGATGTATAATGGCAAGCCATTTTGTGAGCTGATCCGCAAACACCATCACGATCATCAGCAAAAACCAATATATCATACTGTGTATCCTTTTCCTTTATCTTAAAGAAACACCGCCAAGCCGCTAAAGCAGGCACGGCGGTGTTTTCCGTATCGGCTATCAGAGTCCGAGTATGCGCTTACATCTTTCGCAGATGAAGCCTCCGTCCTCGGTCTCGTCACCGTTTTTCGCTACTGTCCAGCATCTGTCGCACTTTCTGCCCTCTGCAGCCTCTACGAGAACTGCTATCCGGCTTCCCTCCTCGCTATAAGCGGTGGAATCACTTCCGTTTACGACAACCGCCTCGGAAACGATAAACACTGTTGCGAGGTGCTCGGACATCTCACTGAGAAGAGCGAGTGTGTCTGCATCCTCCGTAAATACAGTTACCTTTGCCTCAAGAGACTTACCGATAAGCTTGGATGCACGTGCAAGCTCGAGAGCCTTCATTGCAACGTCGCGGAGCTCGAAGAGCTTATCCCAGCTTTCAGCCTCATTTGCGAATCTGTAGTCGTCTGCCTTAGGCATATCGTTGAGGAACACGCTTTCGGTCTTATCTGCGGTGAGGTGAGGCATTGCCTGCCAGATCTCTTCACCCGTAAACGCAATAAGCGGAGAAGCGATTCTCGTAAGTGCGCTTATGATAAGGTACATTGCTGTTTGTGCGCTTCTTCTTTCCTTGCTGTCTGCCTTCTCTACGTATGCACGGTCCTTGATTATGTCGATATAAAGCTTGGACATATCAATGGTACAGAAATTGTGCAGATCGTGATAGATATTATGGAACTCGTAGTTATCGAAGG
>JAZSLE010000060.1:0-9669 GCA_045535215.1 Eubacteriales bacterium | reverse complement strand
CTTGTATCTCTTCTCTTATTTGCCGATAAAAATTTCTGCAACCGTTGTCTTCTGAGCGACGCTGCCACCGAAATAGGCTACGACTACGCCTATATTTCAAAGCTGTTCAAACGCAGTGCGGGTATTTCATTCAGGCGCTACGTCAACAGCCTTCGAATAACCGAGAGCAAGCGCCTATTGAGAACGAGCACAAAAAGCATCGAGGAGATATTCGGAGAATGCGGATTTTCATCCTTACGCACGTTTGACAGAGAATTCCAAAACCAAACCGGCATATCCCCTTCCAAATACAGAAAAAAGAATTATCGCACGTAGGATGCTTTTTAGAAGCACAATACTATAAAAGAGACACGTTGATAAGCTTCGACGTGTCTTTTCCTTCTTGACTTCCTCGCTCTTGATAGCATCAACCACCTTTCCCATGTGTCTGTAGAAGGTCGGTGCGCAGGAGTCTCGGTCGAAAAACAAAATATTTTCGCTTTAGGCATCAATAAATGCCTTCGCTTGGTGTATAGCGTTAAGACTCGTTATAGCGCTGGGATATTGTATCCCAACGCTCACTGACCGGTCTCGGCTCTTTTTTGTGAAGCTATCCGCAATCATTATAGGATCGGCAATGTATTCGTGAACATTGCTTATTTTATTTTTTCACGCACTCAAAGAAATGTATCGCAATATTGACACCTGCCGTGATTTGTGATATAATAAGTGCAGATACATCCAACCTGCAACAAGAATTGGCGAACGGACACGCGAATGAAAAGCATTGACCTCAAAAATGCTTTTCCGAAAATTTCATTATCACCGATAGTTGGATATTCGTAACAGATATGAAGAAGTCGCACTTTACGCTGACAACAGAGCATCCGAGCGGATGCTGTTTCGCGGCGGTCGTTGAAAAAAAGGACTCAACGCGGATATTTTCAAGCTCTGCTTTGGCGAAACGTGAGCTTATTTTGGAGACGCGGCAGGATCCCGTTCGGAATATTACAGAATAGATTTAAGGTGCATTTTTACGATATATCAATGCAGCAATGCAGACATCCGGAGGACATTATGGAAAAATATTTCAAGGATGCAATATGGGTGGGAAGCAAAAACAGGACCGCAGAATCATTCAGCATTTTGCGAGACAGCTTTGAACTTGACGGCACGGAAACCGCTACTCTCAACGTTATCGGACTAGGATTTTTCAAATGCTACGTAAACGGTATATGCATAAATCCTGATACGTTTCTTCCTCTTTCGTCCGATTTTGAAGCGACCTGCGACCCGAAGGGTGAAACGCTTTCCGCACATAGAGTATACGTTTCAACGTTTGATATTTCTCCTTACGTAACGTCGGGAAAAAACGTTATAGCCGTGATCTACGGCGGTGGGTGGTATACTTCAAGGGCTCGTGTTTTCGGGCTTCCAAAGGTGATTTTTTCGATAGATGCATTGTCTGATGGCGTATCAAAGCATTTTGCCTCGGGTGAGCACTGTAAGATCGGAAGCACTTATATATGCGGATACAATTTCGTAAAATCGGAATCGCACGATTACACCGAATGGGAAGACGCGGTCTCACCCGATTTTGACGACAGCGCTTGGGAATATGCCTGCGCAACAGAACCGCTTCAAAGCGAATACTGTGTTACTGATTGCCCGAAGGACGCGCTTATAAGAACGCTTGACGTAAAGCCGGTCAAAAAAAGTGAACGCGGTGCGATTTACGATTGCGGAAAAAACACCTCGGGATATCCCGTAATAAAACTGAAAACGAAAAAGGGTGAGCAGGTTCGTGTTATTTTTTCCGAGGAACTCACATCGGAAGGAAGTATTGACGTATCGCATTCTCACGGTCAGGAATTCTCGGTTATATCCGATGGATCAGAAAGAGTCGCTCAACCCGAATTCACGTGGTTCGGATTCAGATATTTTGAAATAATAGGCGAGGCTGAGCCTATATGCGTGAAGGAAATACACGCAGACGTTCCCTGCTCGTCCTTCTTTGAATGCGATAACGCGATATTGAATTGGACGTACAATACCTTCGTTCATACAATGCTTTGCAATATGCATACGGGACATCCATCCGACTGCCCGCACATCGAGCGCCGCGGATATACGGGCGACGGTCAGCTCACCTGTCACGCCGTTTTCACCGTGCTTGATGCAAAAGCATTTTATGAAAAATGGATGCAGGACATCGCAGACAGCCAGGATATCCATAGCGGTCACGTTCAGTACACCGCACCGTACGTACGAAGCGGAGGCGGTCCCGGCGGTTGGGGCGGCGCTATAGTGTTCGTTCCGTTTTGGTTCTATAAGCATTACGGAGACGTTTCTGTACTTGAAAAGTACTACGAAAATATGCGAAAATACGTATATTATCTTGAAGAGCATTCGGAATACGGTCTCGTTACCTCCGACAAACAAGGAGAATGGTGTCTCGGAGATTGGTGCTGTCCGAACGTTCTTTATCCCGACAAGGATATAACGTCTCACAATCAGCAGGTCATTCTTCCTGCGCCGATGATAAATACGTACTTTATGGTAAAGGCGCTTGACATGATGGCGGAAATAGCCGTTATAATAGGTAAGGACTCGGACGTTAAGGAATATAAGGATAAATCCGAATACCGCAGACGCGCAATAAACGCTGCATATTTCAACACGTTTGACAACAACTTTATAATGAACGTTCAGGGAGCAAACGCTTTTGCCGTAGATATCGGACTTGGAAACGCGTCGACCTACAAAAACATGGTTCGATACTACACGAAAACGGGTTGTTTTGACACCGGAATCTTCGGAACCGATGTTCTTACGCGAGTTCTTTTTGAAAACGGTGACCATGATCTTGCACTCTCTCTTTTTGAAAGTGAAGGTGTTCAAGGCTTCGGTCATTGGATGAAAAACGGTGCTACGACCTTCCACGAATACTGGGACAGTAACAGAAGCCGCTCGCACAATCATCCCATGTTCGGAGCAGTAGTCGCATACTTCTTTGAATATCTGCTTGGTATAAGGCAAGCAAAGGAAAGCGCAGGATACGCTTCCGTAATAATCGAGCCACTTTGCATCGACCGATTTGATCATATGTCGGGCGGAATTACCACACCGAACGGGCTTTTGTCCGTAAAGTATGCTAAGAGCGAGGGCGGAATTCAATTTTCCATCGTCATCCCTCACGGCACGGAGGCGATATTCAAGCAAGGTGAGAGTAAGATAGCACTTGACGAAGGCGAAAACTCGTTTTTTCTGCAAATAAATAAAGATCGGTAAGACCATGAAAAAATTTTGCTTTACTGTAGACGATAACATAATATTTTGCGAGGAGCTTACAAAAGGAAGCTACAACAGCTTATTTGAGCATCCGTATCTCGCATTTTACAAGGAGCTTCACGACAAATTCGACATCAAAGTTCAATTGAACATGTTCTACCGCAAGGGCGGATACGATCTCTCCATGATGACCGATAAATTCAAAGACGAATGGAAGGAGGCGTCCGATTGGCTCAAGCTCTCCTTCCATTCGATAGAGGAGGCGAAATGCTTTTACACCGAATGCACGTACGATGAAATGTATACCGAATGCAAGGCGCTACACGACGAGGTAATTCGCTTCGCAGGTGAGACTTCCCTTGCCGAAACGACCACCGTACATTATTGCCAAAGCTCAAAGAACGGACTCAAAGCAATGAGAGATCTCGGAATCAAGGGTGTTCTCGGACTTTTCGGAACAGATGCATCCCCGCGCACTTCGTACGGCATATCACTCTCGGATGCCGCAAAAATACGAAGCGGTGAAATGATAACGATAGACGGCATCACCCACCATCCGTTAGATATAGTACTCAACAAATTCAGCACTGTGGAAATTCTAGCTTTTCTCAAAACTGTAGTCGGGAAAAGAGAGACTGTAAGCATAATGATACACGAGCAGTATTTTTATCCTTTTTATAAGGCCTATCAACCGGATTTCAAGGAAAAGATCTTTTCCGCCGTCAAATTCCTTTGTGAAAACGGCTACAAGGGATGCTTGCTTGAAGAAATGATATAAAAAACATCCCCGCCATCGGCGGGGATGTTTTTATTTTTGATTCGCGACGGCGAGACGCGCTAACGCTCTTGCGAGTTTTACCTTAGCAGCATCTACAGCTGCCCTATCCTTATGCTCTGCTATTATAATCTCTGCTCTTTCCTTTGCTCTTTCGGCTCTTTCAATGTCAATATCCGTTGAAAACTCAAAAGTTATCGCAACAATTCTCACGGCGTTGGATTCAACCGACAAAAAGCCGCCCGAGCATGCCGCAACAAGCTCCTCGGTCTCGCAAAGTATCCTTACTTTGCCCACGTCAAGCGTAGCAAAATAATTCGCATGATTGGGAAGGATACCAACCTGTCCCTCGGTAGTAGGTACTATGACCCTTTTAACCTCCCCATCGAATTTCTTTCCGTCGGGAGTAACTATCTCAAGGTGAAAACTTTTCATATCACGCTTCCTCTTTGAGCTTCCTTGCCTTTTCCACAGCCTCGTCTATTCCGCCTACAAAGAGGAACGCCGACTCGGGAAGGTCGTCATGCTTACCGTCGAGTATCTCGCGGAAGCCTCTTATCGTTTCCTTTACGGGAACGTATCTTCCCTCCATACCGGTAAACTGCTCGGCAACTGAGAAGGGCTGGGAAAGGAATCTCTGTATCTTTCTTGCGCGGCTTACGGTAAGCTTATCCTCCTCGGAAAGCTCATCCATACCCATAATTGCAATTATATCCTGAAGCTCCTTATAGCGCTGAAGCACTCTCTGAACCTCTCTTGCGACCTCGTAATGCTCTATTCCGACAACGTCGGGAGAAAGTATACGGGAGGTAGAATCAAGCGGGTCTACCGCAGGATATATACCGAGCGATGAAATGCTTCGTGAAAGAACGGTAGTCGCATCAAGGTGCGCGAACGTTGTTGCGGGAGCGGGGTCTGTAAGGTCGTCCGCGGGAACGTATACAGCCTGAACCGAGGTTATAGAGCCCTTCTTTGTTGAAGTGATTCTCTCCTGCAATGCTCCCATTTCGGTAGCAAGCGTAGGCTGATATCCAACCGCAGACGGCATTCTTCCAAGAAGTGCAGACACCTCGGAGCCCGCCTGTGTGAATCTGTAGATATTATCTATAAAGAGAAGCACGTCCTGGCCCTCTTTATCGCGGAAATATTCCGCCATGGTAAGTCCCGAAAGACCTACTCTCATTCTTGCCCCGGGAGGCTCGTTCATCTGACCGTAGACAAGTGCGGTCTTTGAAAGAACTCCGGATTCCTTCATTTCGTTGTAAAGGTCGTTTCCTTCACGCGTTCTTTCGCCGACACCGGTAAATACCGAAATACCGCCGTGCTGCTTTGCGATATTGTTTATCAGCTCCATAATAAGAACCGTTTTTCCGACACCCGCGCCTCCGAAAAGGCCTATCTTACCACCCTTTGCGTACGGAGCTATAAGGTCAACGACCTTTATTCCGGTCTCAAGGATCTCGGATGTTCCCTCCTGATCCGAATAAGAGGGCGGCTCTCTGTGGATGCACCATCTTTCCTCGGTGTCGGGCTCGGGACCGTTGTCGACAGGCTCACCGAGAAGATTGAATATTCTTCCGAGAGTCTCTTTTCCTACGGGGACGGTAATTCCCTTTCCCGTATCAACGGCCTCCATTCCGCGTGACATGCCGTCGGTGGATGACATTGCTATGCAACGAACGGTGTCGTCTCCAAGCTGAGACGCTACCTCACAAACCACCTTTTTTCCTTCATGTATGATCTCGATCGCATTCAAAAGATCGGGCAAATGATCCTTATCGAATTTTATATCAAGGACCGGTCCGATTATCTGTACGATCTTTCCGATGTTTTTTTCCATCAAAGTTCAATCCTTTCTCAGAGCGATTCAGAACCGGAAACTATCTCGGTTATTTCTTGCGTGATCACGGCCTGACGCGCTCTGTTATAATTGAGCGTAAGCGAGTCTATCATTTCCGATGCATTCTTGTTTGCAGAATTCATTGCCGTTCTTCTTGCGCCCGATTCGGAGGCGACCGCCTCACTCACCGCCGCATAAAGTAAGGTTCCGATATATTGCGGTACCGACTTGTCGAGTATATCCGAAATTTCTCCGTCAAAAATAACGTCCTTCACACCCTCTGCATCATTATCTAAGGGATCAAGAGGAAGCAGAGTCTTGTGTATCGGAACCTGAGATATCATAGAAACGAATTCCGTGTAGATTATCTCAACTTCGCAAAAGCCACCGCTTAAAAACTGCTCGCATATGCTGCTTGCAAGCTTCAGGCAGTCCCCGACACCGAGGTCAGCCACCTCTCCGTAATCGACGGACAAAATGTCCTTTCCTCTGTGACGGTAAAGCTCAAGCGCCTTCTTTCCTATCGGAAGATATATCGCGTTTTTGCCGTTTGAAAGTGCCTCTGTCATACGGAATACGTTCGCATTGTATCCGCCCGCAAGACCCCTGTCTCCCGCGATGACAACGTAGAGTACCCTGTCGCTTGCTTCTTCATTACCGAACCAGACGCTCTCCGTCTCATTTACGGTCTTTGAGCACAAGAGCTGACGTACAGTCTTATCAAGCACCTCACAAAAGGCTTTTGCATTATCTGCATTTATTCTTGCCCGACGAAGCTTTGAGGTCGCCACAAGCTCCATTGCCTTCGTTATCTGCATGGTGCTTTTGACGCTCTTCATACGGGCTTTTATTGTGTTCATTGATGCGCCCGACATAATTTCGCTCCTTTATTCCAGGTTCAAAAATTTGCTCTTGCAGACTACGATCGCATCACGAAGCTGCTCAGACGTCTCGTCTGTAAGCGTTCCGGTCTCTCTGATGGAGGCGAGAAGCTCCTCTCTTGTTGCGACAAGATAATCGAACAGCTCCTCCTCAAAGCGGCGGATATCCTCTACGGGAACGTCCTTGAGAAGGTTATTTACTACGGCATATATTATAGCCACCTGAAGCTCAACGGCAACGGGTGAATTCCTATCCTGCTTGAGTACCTCAACTATACGCTTTCCCTGATCAAGTCTTGCCTTTGTATCGGCGTCGAGATCCGATCCGAACTGCGCAAAGCCCTGAAGTTCTCTGTACTGCGAATAAAGAAGCTTAAGCTGACCGGACACCTTCTTCATTGCCTTTATCTGAGCGTTTCCTCCAACTCGGGATACCGATATACCGGGGTTTACGGCAGGCCTTACACCGGAGTGGAAGAGCTCTGTCTCAAGGAATATCTGTCCGTCGGTTATGGATATAACGTTAGTGGGGATGTACGCCGAAACGTCTCCTGCCTGCGTTTCTATTATAGGCAACGCGGTAAGAGATCCTCCTCCGCACTCGGGAGAGAGTCTTGCGGCTCTTTCGAGGAGTCTTGAATGGAGGTAGAATACGTCTCCGGGATAAGCCTCTCGTCCGGGAGGTCTTCTTATAAGCAATGAGAGCGCGCGGTAAGCAACCGCGTGCTTTGAAAGGTCATCGTATATTATCAGTACGTCTCTTCCGCGATCCATAAAATATTCACCCATAGTACAACCCGAATAGGGCGCTATGTACTGCAGGGATGCGGAATCTGCCGCGGTAGCCGAAACGACTATCGTGTAGTCCATGGCTCCGTTTTTGTAAAGGGTATCTACCACGTTTGTAACCGTGGACTGCTTTTGTCCTATAGCAACGTATATACAAATAACGTTCTTACCCTTCTGGTTGATTATAGTATCCGTAGCTATAACGGTCTTTCCCGTCTGGCGGTCACCGATAATAAGCTCTCTCTGTCCTCTTCCTATCGGAACCATAGAGTCTATGGCCTTTATACCGGTTTGAAGCGGAACGGATACAGATTTTCTTTCTATTATGCCGTAAGCCTTGCGCTCAATGGGGTTATACGCTTCCGACTCTATCGGTCCCTTTGAGTCTATCGGCTGTCCCAGTGCGTTTACAACTCTTCCTATGAGATTTTCGCCAACGGGAACGGATACGACACGTCCTGTGCGCTTTACGATACTTCCCTCGCTGATTCCAACGTCATTTCCGAGAAGCACCGTGCTTACAGCGTTTTCTTCAAGATTGAGAGCCATTCCGTACGTGCCGTTGCAAAATTCAAGGAGCTCGTTTGCACAGCACTTATCAAGGCCATAGACCTTTGATATACCGTCTCCGACCGAAACGACGTATCCTGTCTCGTCCTGCTTTATGTTCTTGGAATAGTTCTTTATCTGTTCTTTGATAATTTTACTGATATCATCTATTCTCGACTGCATCTAATCACCAACTTTTTCATTTAAATAACAGCGTTTTTGATTCCCTGCTCAAAGTCGTCAAGACGCTTTTTAAGAGAACCGTCAAGCTGTACGCCCGAATATCTTATTTTGACTCCGCCGAGTATCTGCGGATCCACCGTATTTGTTATAACAACGTTCTTGCCTGTAAAGGAGTCAAGCTTTTTCCTCAATGCATCAAGCTGCGCCTCGGTCATGGGGATCGCAGTTATAGCCTCTACGCGCTCAATATTGTGAAGCTCATCGTAAAGCGCAAAATACGTTTTTACAGCCTTCTTGAACGTATGTGCAATGCACTTGTCACTCAACAGCTTAAGAAGATTCAGAAGCATTTCGTCATAAGTGCCGAACGCCTCGTCCAAAAGGGCGTGCTTCTCGTCGTGTGTAAGTGCCGGTGTGTCAAGTATTTTTATATAATCGGGATGCTGAGTCAGGATCTCGTCTACCACACCTATTTCAGAGAAAAGATTCTCTGTGGTTTTCTCCTCCTCCCCTATGAGAAAAAGAGCTCTTCCGTATTCGTTAACGTCAGTCATCCTGCTCACCTATTTTCGAAATGAAGTCGTCGATAAGCTCGGAATGCTCATCCTTTTTCACATCGCGCTCTATAACCGCAGATGCGATCTCTATAGCCATTCCCGAGACCTCGTCCTTAACCTCATTTATTACGCGTTTCTTTTCAAGCTCGATCTGTTCCTCGGCGCGCTTGAGCGTGCGGGCAGCCTTTTCGTCAGCCTCACGCAATATCTCCTCCTCGCGCAGCTGTGCGCGTCTTACCGTCTTTCTGAGATACTCCTCGCCTTCTTCCTTGGCAAGCTCGAGCTTCTTCTCATACTCGTTCTTGTATTCCTGCGCATCACTTTTATAGCTTTCAGCCTCGCTGTACATATCGTCTATTTCCTTTTGTCTCGTGTCTATCATATTCATGATAGGCTTGAACAATATCTTCTTAAGAACGATATAGAGGATTATCAAGTTGCACCACGCAAAGATCATAGTCCAGAAATTCACGCCTACAAATTGTTCAAATCCTTCCATTAGGGAACTCCTTTAACCGTTTTTGATGTATAAACGGCTATATCAGCTCATTTTTACAAAGATAAGAAGAAGTGAAATAACGAAAGAATAGATACCTGTCGTCTCTGTTACCGCACAACCGAGGATCATGTTTGTACGAAGTATGCTTGCTGCCTCAGGCTGACGTGCCATTCCCTCAAGTGCAGTACATACTGCTTTTCCTTCTCCGAGAGCGGGAGCGATAGATCCGATACCCATGCAAAGTCCTGCTGCGATTGCTCTTGCTGCTGCAACGATTACTGTTTCCATTTAAAATTCCTCCAAAAAATTAGTTTTTTAATTTATTT
>JAZSLE010000043.1:0-15780 GCA_045535215.1 Eubacteriales bacterium | reverse complement strand
GGAAGAACTACTCCGAGAGTAGCACATATTCCACCGGGAATACCCGCCATACGCGTTCCTATGTAGGTGGATACGTTCACCGCAAAGGGACCGGGCGTGCTTTCGCTTACCGCAATGAAATTTATCAGCTCGGTCCGGTCTATCCAATCGTGTGACACTACCTCCGACTGTATCAGCGGGAGCATAGCGTATCCTCCTCCGAATGTGAAGAGACCTATTTTGAAAAACGTGAAGAAAAGCTCAAGCAGGATCATTTTGTCTTATCCTCCTTTAACAAGAGAGATGAGAAAAGGCCGATAAGAGCACAGCAAATGAGTATTATCAAAACGTTTGTTTTAGTGAACGCTGCAAAAACGAAAGCCAGTGCCATAACGGTATATGCTACCGCCGTCTTTTGGCATTGCTTGAACATAGATATAAGAGCCTTTACTATAAGCGCAAGAACTCCCGCTCGAATGCCGAAAAACGCGTATTTTACGACTGCGAGATCGCTGAAGCTTGAAAGAACGTATGATATGACCGTAATTATGACGAGGGACGGAAGCACTACGCCGACAGTAGCCAAAAGTGAGCCTAAAGCCCCCGCTACCTTGTATCCGACAAAGGTCGCGGCGTTTATTGCTATCGGTCCGGGTGTTGATTCCGCTATAGCGATAACGTCAAGCACGTCGTCTGCCGATATCCATTTTCTTTTGTCGGTCACCTCACCTTGTATGAGCGGGATCATAGCATATCCTCCTCCGAAGGTGAACGCTCCTATCTTAAGGAAGGTCCAAAAAAGCATAACGGCCTTATAAAGCTTGTCATCGTAGGTGTCATTTGTTTTTTGTCCCTTTGACATATGCTACTCCTTACTTGATTTGCTTCTTGTGTGACGCAAATACGTTGGTAATTATATCATAAACTTCGCGCCTGTCGATACCTCGATCTTTGGTACAAATAAAGAGACTTCACAAAATCGGTGCGATCTGATTTGTTAGTCTACGGTAAGAACTACCTTACCCGCGTTTTCTCCTCTATAGAGAATAGCATGTGCCTCCTCGGCCTTTTCGATCGGGAGGACCTTGTATATCGTGGGTTTTACCTTGCCCTCGGTAACAAACGGCCATACGTCACGTACGAGAGAGGCAAGTATCTCCTCCTTTACTTTGGGAGGCCTTGAACGGAGCGTGCTTCCGATTATTCTTACGTTTCTTACGTATATGTTCTTCAGGTCGATGGTTGTCTCTTTGCCCGCAAGAGCGGCTATCATTATCCACCTTGCACCGTGAGAAAGGAAGGGAAGAGATTCTCCCATCATCTCACCGCCAAGACAGTCTATAGCAACGTCAACGGGACGGCCTGCCTCAAGCTCTGCTTTGAGCACATCCGCTACCCTCTGCTTGCTTGTGTCTATTATAATGTCAGCGCCGAGATGCGATATCTTCTTTACGAATTCGGTGGATCTTACGCTTGTAATAACGCGGATGCCGAATGCCTTTGCCATCGGAATTACAACGCTTGCAAGACCGCTTGCGCCTGCGTGCATAAGAAGAGTGTTACCCTTTTGTATCTTACCCTCAATGAAAAGATTGAGATATGCGGTAGCAAACGCCTCGGGGATCGCCGCCGCCTCTATTACCGAGCATCCCTCGGGAATAGGCATAAGCATTCCGTACTTTACGGTAACGTACTGCGCGTAGCCGCCACCGCCGAGAAGCGCACATACCTTATCGCCAACCTTGAACTGTGAGTTCTTCGCGGCAACGTCTCCCATAGAGACGACAGTTCCCGCGATTTCGAGTCCCATCCATTCGGGGCATCCGGGAGGAGGAGGGTAGTCGCCTTCTCTCTGCATAAGATCGGCTCTGTTGAGCGCCGCCACTTCTATCTTTACAAGCACCTCGTCCTCGTTTGCCACGGGATCCGGTACGTCGTCCCATCTTAATGATCTGTCATCGTTAACAAGTATAGCCTTCATATTGTTACTCCTTTTTTATAAATATTTTAAACGTCTATGCCGCAGCATTTGAGCACCGCCTTGAAAAGCGTAAGCTCATAGTCGTATGTGTACGGGTTTTGTATCTCGCCTCTTACCATTTTTGAGAATGCGGTCATCATTGATAAATAGCGATGGAACGGCTCGCTCTTTGAGTGAACTCTCTTCGTGTGTCCGTCCTCCCCGATAAAGGCGTCCGTTCTTTCCGTATAGAGGAGCTTTCCCTCATATTTCGCTTCAAGCGGCTTTATCTCAATGCTTCCCTCGGAGCCGCATATTACAAGCTGACGGCGGTTGTAGCCTCCGATCTCACAGCCTCCCATGCGTATCATCGAAATGCCGTTTTCGTATTTCATTACCGCAAATCCGAGGTCCTCGCTCTGTACTCCGTCGAGTCCCGTTACGGTGTTCATCGGAATTATCTCCTTCGGCTCACCCTGTATCTGCAATACGAGGTCGACAAGGTGACATCCGAGATAGAACATCATTCCACCCTTGAAGCTGTTAAACCACTCGCGAGTTTCCTTGTTATCGTAACGGCTCATATGAGCCTCAACGCTGTAGATCTTTCCGAGCTTGCCGTCCCTTACGCGCTGTATAGCATCTGCGACGTACGGATTGTATCTGTACATATATCCCAGATGGAATACCTTCCCGTTAGCCTTCATAACGTCGACAATTTCCTTGAAATCCTCGTAGGATTGGCTTCCGGGCTTCTCCATATGGATGTGCTTGCCGTGCTTTGCCGCCATAAGAGCGTATTTGCACAAATGTATCTCGTCCGTTTCTACCGTTACGACCTCTATTGAGGGATCGTTAAGTATCTCGTCAAGACTAAGCTCATTGTATCCCTCAAATGCGGCAAGTGCCTTTTTGCAGTTTTCACGCTCGTCCTCAACAACTGCGTATCCCACTATTTCAAATATATCCGGAAGCGACTTTAACGTGTCGAAAACCTCTGCGCCGTGGCTGTATCTGTTCGTGCCTAGCTGTGCTATTCTTATCTTTTTCATGGTTCAATCCTCCAAAAGATCCCAATCGAACTGAACGATGGGGAAGGGACCACCTGCGGCAAGACGCGAATATACCTCGGGAGCTTCGGTGGGCGAATATATCTCGGTAACGAGAGATCCGATGTCAAGACCTCTGTATTTTATAAGACGCAGTACAGCGGTTATGTCGTCGTTCTCGGTCCACCAGCCGCCGTGGGATTCCTGCTTCGGACGTGCCATAGTGTGCGCGCCTATAAGGGTTATACCGGGACCATGTACCTTGCGGTAATAATCTATTGAAAAGTCGGAACTTCTCGTGCATCCGAGAAGAGCGATTCTACCGAATCTTGCCATACAGTCAAGAGCAAGATCAAGACCGCTTCCGTATCCGGTTATCTCAAGTGCCGCGGCAGCTCCGCCATCGGTTACCTCGCGCACGTTCTTTGCAAAATCTTCCTTGAATGGATCGAAAACGTAGTCAGCTCCGCTTTTGAGAGCAAGCTCGCGCTTTTCGCTTGAAGGATCTGCAACGATGATGGGCGCCGCACCCACTGCCTTGAGCAGTTCAAGGGCGACCATTCCGAGAACACCGAATCCCATTACGAGTACACTTTCTCCAACCTCGATACGGCATTTTCTTATAGCGGCAAGAGGGAAGGTAGCTATATGCACCATAGCTGCCGACATCATATCGATCGAATCATCTATCTTGTGTACTTTTGTTTCCTTTAGCTTGCAGTAACGTGTGTGCTTGCTCCAAGAGCAGGAAACGGTATCTCCGGGCTTCAGCGTGGTTACTCTCTCGCCTACGCATACTACCGTACCCGACGAGCTGTAGCCCGACGCACGCGGAAACTTTATTGCCCCCTCCGGCATCGCCGGAGAAACGTTCTTGTCACCGACGAGATTCGCCCTCTCGGTTCCCGCACTTACAGTTGAATATTTTAATCTTACGATCACCTCATCCGCAGCGGGCTCGCCGACCTCAGCATCAAGCAGCTCCGTTACGCAGGGAGATGTGAATATTATAGATCTTGTCTTCATTCTATCACCCTTTCCTTTTATTTATATTATAACACCTTGACAAATCAAAAACAATATGTTATACTATAAAAAATAGATGCTATTCTCTAAAAAAAACGAAAAAAGAGAGTATTAACGCGATGGATAATATACAATTCTGCAGATCGTTCAATTTCAGACTCATAGCGAGGCATCAAGCGAGCATACACGATAGTTCAAAGGGCTCCGAGCTTCACTTCTTTGCCCGTTTGCAGTGCGGCTCTGGAAGGCTGGTCGGCGTTGACGGAGAGTCTATAAGTGTGAATACGGGCGATGTATTTTATATTCCGAAGAATTTCAGATACGTTTCTTATTGGTATCCCGACGAAAGCGGAGCAGTAAGATGGGAGTCGTACGGACTCACATTTTTACCGATAGAAAACGACACCATTTATAAGCTTCAGGTGCTGGACGCCGACGGTGACGTCCGCAGAATACTTGACAATCTGTGCTCGGATATGAGCGTATCTGTGGAAAGTATAGCCTCCCTTTTTCTTGTTATGGCAAGACTTATGCCCACTATGAGCAGAATAAACGAGGAGCCGCAGACCCGCGTTATCGTTAAGGCGAGAAGCTATATGTACGGGCAAACCGACTTCAGTGTTCCCGAGCTTGCGAGAATATGCAATATGAGCGAATCGGGATTATACGCCTTTTTCAACAAGTACGTGGGTTGCACACCGGTTGAAATGAAAAACTCGATCCGTGTGGAAAACGCAACGAAGCTCCTTATGAATACTGACTACAGCATTGAGGAGATAAGCGACAAGGTCGGTTTCCGCTCGGTATCTCATTTCCGTAAGCTTTTGAAAAAGCATACCGGTAAAACTCCGCGCGATCTGAGAAAAGAGCTTACCGAGCTTACAGGCCTGTAAGCATACACATAAAATTAAACAGTACACATAAAATAAAGCCGAGAAGTGTTGGAACAATAAGCGCAAGCATTGCTTTTCCTACGCTTCCGGTCTCTTTTTTTATGCTTAAAAGAGTAGTCGAGCAGGGCCAATGGAAAAGCATAAATATTATAAACGATATCGCCGTTACCCTCGTCCAACCGTTTTTACTGAGTATCGTGAGCATATCCGCATAGCCTCCCGACTCAACGAGCGATGCCTGTGCGGTGTACGCCATCAGCATTATCGGTATGACTGTTTCATTTGCGGGAAAGCCCAATATAAATGCGGTCAGTATAACTCCGTCAAGTCCCATAACAGAAGCAATCGGATCCAAAAACGCGGACAGGTGAGAGAGAAGAGATGCTCCTCCGTAGGAGATGCTTGAAAGACACCATATTAGCAATCCCGCAGGTGCAGCTACCGCTATTGCTCTGCCAAGAACGAACAACGTTCTGTCAAACAGAGACCGCACTATAATTTTCGGCACGTCGGGGAGGCGAAAGGGAGGTATCTCTATCGTAAACGATGACGGCTCTCCCTTCAGTACTGTCATAGATAAAAGCTTGGTTATTCCAAGCGTCGCGATAACGCATAATGACAGAATGAGAGTAAGCACAAGCGCGTTTGAGACCGACGAAGCAAGGGAGGAGGATATTCCCGTAAAGAACATCGCCGTGACAGCGATAAGAGCGGGAAAGCGACCGTTACACGGAACAAGACAGTTTGTCATTATAGCAAGCGTTCTTTCGCGCGGAGAGTCGATTATTCTGCACCCGACGACGCCTGCCGCATTGCATCCAAGACCCATACACATAGTCAATGCCTGCTTTCCGCACGCGTGGCATGCCTTGAACGGGCGGTCCATGACGTATGCAAGACGGGGAAGATATCCCACGTCCTCAAGAAATGTGAACAGCGGAAAGAATATCGCCATCGGAGGAAGCATTACCGATATTACCCACGTAAGCGTTCGGTATATTCCGTATACCGTGCATTCGCAAATTGTATCGCTTACTCCAAGATAAGTGAGCGCGGATACCAATTTCCCTTCAAGTGAAAAAAACGCATCAAAAAGAAGAGACGATATCGCATTTGCACCGAATACCGTTATCCATAGGGTTATCGCGAGCAGAAAGAGAGCCGATAGATACGCAGTGCTTTTTTGCGTGAAGAATCGGTCGAAAAGCTCTTGCACGCCCGACCTTGCCACGCGCACCGTTACCGCTTGCGAACATATTTTTTCTGCTTCCGTTATGTATCCTCGCGAAAATACGTCCTCAATATTACCGTATTCACCGTTTTTCAATTCACCCTGCACGTCATTTTGAATATTGAAAAGCTTATCGGAGAGAGTTTCCGATAATTTATATGATGCGAATATCCTTTTCAGTTCACATTTATCGGTATCGCATACTCGCATAGCTATCCACCTGCGAAGAGCGTCGGACAGCTTTTCTTCCGCCATTGCCTCATACACGCGACTTAATGCTCGCTCCGCGTCTTCTCCGTGCGATACGTATCTTCGCTTGCTGACACGCTCACCGTTTGATATTCGTTCAACTATCGAAACGAATTCTCCGAGACTGCTTTTTTTCTTCGCATTTATTCGCACTACGGGAAGAGAAAGCAACTCGGACAGCTTCTCAACGTCTACGTATACGCCCCTTTGCTCTCCCTCGCGCTCAAAATTCAGACAAAGGATAACGTTGTCGCAAAGCTCGCGTATCTGAAGAACAAGATCGAGATTTCTTTCTATGCACGAAGCATCGCACACGACCGCAACCGCGTCCGCATCTCCCGAGCAGATGACCTCTCTTGCAACTTCCTCCTCGGGAGAATGCGCCATCAGTGAATATGTACCCGGAAGGTCGATAAGACGTATGTTGCATTTACTTCTCCGCATCGCACCGTATTCAGTCTCGACTGTTTTTCCCGCCCAATTTCCCGTGTGCTGATCAAGTCCCGTGAGAGTGTTGAAAAGCGTGCTTTTTCCGACGTTCGGGTTTCCCGCAAGAGCAATGAGGGTCTCTTTTTTTTGTTGCTTATCCACTCTTTTGATTAGCATTGCGCACCTCCGTATCCATATTGCGTTCGTTAAATATATTATTCCCGTGTGTCAATAAGCGACACACTTATTTTTTTGTGCGCCATGTAATAATTGCGACGTAAACGATCAATAATAGTAAAAAAGCGAAAGGAAACTCAAAATGAATATCATAAGAATTTTTGCCATATTTTTGATGCTTACTCTTCTTTTCACCATAAGCGGATGCAGCGGAGAAAGGGAAAATGCAAGCGTTCACGTTTTTTACTATACCTACAGTGATACCTATATCTCAAGCGTCAGATCATCACTTGACAAGGCGCTCCGGGCTTCGGGAATATCCTACCAGGATCACGACGCAGCCGGAAGCCAGACAACCCAGACCGAGCAGATACAGACCGCGATAACAAAGGGCGCGAAGGCTCTTATCGTCAATATCGTCAACACAGGCTCGGACGACGCCGCACGTGAAATAATCAACCTCGCCCAAGGTGCCAATATACCCGTTATATTCTTTAACCGAGAGGTGTCGGGTGAAATGATCAACAGCTATAAAAGATGTGCGTTCGTCGGAACGAGAGCGGAGGAGGCGGGCATCCTTCAGGGCGAAATGATAGGAGAATACCTCCTTGCCAATTACGATGCCGTCGATCTCAATAAGGACGGAAAAATATCGTATATTCTTTTTAAGGGTGAAGAGGGAAACAACGAAGCGATCTACAGAACTCAGTACAGCGTCGAGGAGGCCAATAAGCTTCTCTCAGGAGCGGGAAAGCCCGCGCTTGAGTTTTACGACCCGAGCAACCCGAATAAATACCTCGTTGATAAAAACGGACTGTGGTCCGCGGCCGCCGCAAACGATTATATGACGACCGTTTTAGCGGAATACAGTACCGAGCGCAACAATATGGTGGAGCTTATCATCTGCAACAACGACGGCATGGCAGAGGGCGCGATATCCGCGCTTAACGCGGCAGGCTTAAATAAGGGAGACTCTATGTCCGTCCCCGTATTTGGAGTTGACGCCACCGACGCGGCGAAGGACCTTATAAACAAGGGAAGCATGAGCGGAACGATAAAACAGGATGCCGACGGAATGGCAGAGGCAATAGCCTTGCTCGCGAAGAATGCCCTGGATACTCCGGACGAGCTTCTGAAGGGAACAGATAAATATACGGTTGACAGCGACGTTGCCAAGGTCAGAATAGCATACTCAAAATATCTCGGAGAAAAGGGTTGACGGAAACGCATATGAGCGATAGCATATTGCTTGAAATGAAGAATATAAGCAAAAGATTTCCCGGCGTGGTCGCCCTTGACAACGTGTCTCTGCGAGTGCGTGCGGGAACCGTCCATTCTCTTATGGGGGAAAACGGAGCGGGAAAGTCAACGCTTATGAAATGCCTTTTCGGTATATATTCCAAGGATAGCGGAAAAATATACCTGAACGGTAAGGAGGTGGCTTTCAGCGGACCTAAGGACGCGCTTGAAAACGGAGTTGCAATGGTCCACCAGGAGCTGAATCAGGCGCTCAAGCGAAACGTTATGGACAACTTATGGCTCGGAAGATATCCTACCGTGTGGAAAATAGCGGTATCGGAGCGCGAGATGTACAAAAGAACGAAGGAGATATTCGATAAGCTCTCAATAAACGTGGACCCGCGCACGCCAATGAGCAGAATGTCGGTGGCCGAAAGACAGATGACCGAGATAGCAAAGGCGGTCTCCTACGACTCGAAGGTAATAGTTCTCGATGAGCCGACCTCGTCTCTTACCGAGCACGAGGTGGATCACCTTTTCAAAATAATAGATATGCTGAAGAAAAAGGGATGCGGGATAATATATATATCTCACAAAATGGAGGAGATATTGAAGATATCCGACGATATAACCGTTATGCGAGACGGCACCCATGTTATAACGGCACCCGCGTCCGAGTTTACAATGGATAGGATCATAAGGCTTATGGTCGGAAGAGAAATGTCCGACAGATTTCCTGAGAAGAAGAATACCGTCGGCGGAACGGCTCTTGAGATAAAAGGACTTACCTCAAGATATTCGCACGTAAAAAACGTCGATATGACCGTGAAAAGAGGAGAGATCGTCGGTATCGCGGGACTTGCGGGTGCGGGAAGGACCGAGCTTCTTGAGAATATATTCGGTATCGCATCGAGAAAAAACGGTGAGATATTTTTGAACCGAAAACCCGTCAAAAATAAAAGCCCGCGCGATTCAATAAAAAACGGATTTGCTCTTTTGACCGAGGAACGCCGCGCAGACGGTATATTCGGTATACTGAATATACGTGAAAACGTGACCGTTGCAAGCCTCAGAAACTACATTTCCTTCGGTATATACCTGTCCGACAATAAGAGAAAAAAGGATACCGATTGGGCGATAAGCTCAATGCGTATAAAATGCCCGTCGCAGTATACGCAGATAAGGACGCTTTCGGGCGGCAACCAGCAAAAGGTGATCCTTGCAAGATGGCTGTTGACTGACCCGGAGATACTCATGCTTGACGAGCCGACAAGAGGAATAGACGTAGGATCAAAATACGAGATATACCAGCTTATAAACAAGCTCGCCGAAAAGGGCAAGTCGGTCATAATGGTGTCGGGTGAGCTTCCCGAACTTATTGGTGTCTGCGACAGAATCTACGTAATGTCTGGCGGAGCGGTAAGCGGTGTGGTTAATGCCGCGGAAACCACACAGGAAGAAATAATGAGACTTGCGGCAAAGAACGCTTGAGCTGAATAAATACAGAGGTACTGAAATGACGCTGAAAAAAATAAAGGAAATGACAAAAGCAGAAAGAAGGAGCTTTTTGAGGGAGTGGACGATAAATAATTCATTGTACATCTTCCTTGTACTGGCTATAATATTTATTCAGTTTGTAAATCCTCTCTTTCTTTCCGGTTCCTCCATAATAAATATAATATCGCTTTCCGCGGCTAATCTGCCGATAGCACTCGGCATTGCAGGTGCGATAATTCTTAGCGGAACCGACCTCTCGGCAGGACGTATCGTGGGAATAGTTGCCTGCGTGTCCGCATCCCTGCTGCAGGCTACGGGATACCCCAATAAGATGTTTCCTCAGCTTGCTACCCTGCCTGTTGCAGTCGTATTCCTGATAGCATTGCTTATAGGTGCATTCGTCGGACTGATAAACGGCTTTTGCACCGCAAAATTCAAGCTCCACCCGTTTATTGTTACACTGTCCACTCAGCTTATCGTCTACGGAGCACTGCTTATGTATCTTATGACGGGTAATAACAACGGACAGTCGATATCGGGTCTTGCTCCCGAATTTACCGATTTCATAAAGGGAAGCATTATTTCGTGGGGAAATACACCCATACCGAATTACGTCTGGTATTCGATACTTCTTACCGCGGTTATGTGGTTCGTTTGGAACAAAACGGCATTCGGAAAAAATATGTTCGCGGTCGGATCCAATCCCGATGCGGCAAACGTCTCGGGCGTAAACGTCAGCAGAACGATAATCCTTGTTTTCATGCTTGCGGGAGTTATGTATTCGGTCACAGGCTTTATAGAAGCGGCGCGAATAGGCTCAAACTCTGCGGGAACGGGAGTCAATTACGAGCTTGACGCCATCGCCGCCTGCGTTATAGGAGGCGTGTCCTTTGTCGGAGGAATAGGCAAAATAAGAGGCGTTATATTGGGAGTCGTCCTTTTGCGCCTTATCTTCGTCGGATTGACCTTCCTCAGCATAGACTCGAATATGCAGTATGTCATAAAGGGTCTTATAATTCTTATAGCCTGCGCTATAGATATGAGAAAATATCTTGTAAGGAAGTGATAAAATGCGAAAAACGAACCCTTACGAGAACGTAAACGTATCCCCCCGTGCATTGAGCATAGCTATCATCGTCATGCTTTTCATACTTGCCGCTATCCTTGTGCTTTGCGCACTGAACGGAGGCCGTACCGTATCCTTTGAAGCCAACGGAGGAAGCACGGTAGTGAGCGTCAGAGTGAAGCACGGCGGGAGTGTAGTCTCTCTCGATGACAAGGTCCGTGACGGCTGTACCTTTACCGTATGGCTTTCGTCTGAGGATGTGAAGACTGCGTATATGGGTACATCACCGTATACGCCGCGCGGGAAGGGTATGGATACGTTAAACTAACGGAAGGAGCACTGCTCCTTCTTTTTTCATTTCAAAAATGCAGTTTTTGATGATAAAAATTTCATTTTTCTCAAAAAACAGTACGAAAAAATATGAAAAAGTATTGACTTGAATCGGGTTTTGTATTATAATATTATCGTTACTTTTTTCGTTGCTTGCGTTCGGATGCAATATCGTGAAGGAATATGCGACGAACAATTCAAAAATATAACGGGAGGAAATATTCAAATGGATATAAAGATAGTTAAAACCAATGCTCCTAAAAGTAAGATACCGGACAATGAGCTCGGATTCGGAAAATATTTCTCCGACCATATGTTTATAATGAATTATGATAGCAAAAACGGATGGCATGACGCGAGAATAGTTCCGTTTGAAAATATATCACTTCATCCCGCATCCACAGTCCTTCACTACGGAGCAGAGATATTTGAGGGACTTAAGGCGTATAGATGTGAGGACGGAAGCATCCGCCTTTTCAGGCCTATGGAAAATATAAAAAGAATGAACAACTCGGCAGAGCGTATGTGCCTCCCTCTCCTTGACGAACAGGATGCTCTCGATGCACTTACGAGGTTCGTTGAGATCGAAAGCGAGTGGGTGCCTCATTCCGAGGGAACTTCTCTCTACCTCCGTCCCTTCATGATAGGAAACGACGAGCACCTCGGCGTGCACGCTGTCTCCAATGCGGTCTTCTATATAATAGCATCTCCCAGCGGAAGCTATTACAAGGAGGGAATTAATCCGGTAAAGATAATGATAGAGTCGGATGACGTAAGAGCCGTAAGAGGCGGAACGGGATTCGCAAAATGCGGAGGAAACTACGCCGCTTCCACAAGAGCGGGCAAGAGAGCCGAGGAGAAGGGTTATTCGCAGGTGCTTTGGCTTGACGGAGTTGAAAGAAAATATATAGAAGAGGTCGGAGCAATGAACGTAATGTTCAAGATAGACGGCGAGATCGTCACTCCCGCTCTTACAGGATCCATTCTTCCCGGAATAACGAGAAAGTCTTGCATAGAGGTGCTCAGATCCAATGGATATAACGTAAGCGAAAAGCTTGTATCCGTTGACGAGCTTATAGATGCTCTGAAAAACGGAAGGCTTGAGGAGGCATGGGGCTGCGGAACCGCCGCCGTCGTTTCTCCGATAGGAAAGCTTTCGTATCATGACGAGGAGTACGTTATCAACGACGGAAAAATAGGGGACGTAACACAGATGCTTTACGATACTCTCACCGGCATACAGTGGGGCAGGATCGACGACAGCTTCGGCTGGACGGTGACTATCTGACAGCACTCATAAACGGCAGTGTCCGCTAATGTAAAAATGCACAAATACACCTTTAGCGGACACGGCGTTTTTGTTGTTAATGCAGAAATTTTAACTGAAGCAAAAAAAGAACTTGACAAATCAGCAAAAGTAATATAAAATATATGATATATTAAAGGTTATGAAGGGAAAAAAGATCGCGGATGCTCTTCAGAGAGCCGTCGTAATGGTGCGAGACGGTGTGCGATGCTGATTATAACTCCTCCCCGAACCTCCGACCGAAAGAGATTACGAGTAGGCTTGGACGGACACTCCCGTTACAGAGCAGCTGTGTTGAAGACACGGACGAGTGGGGTACGTTACCCAAAAAGAGTGGTACCGCGGAGAAAATAAAGGCTTCGTCTCTTTTGAACAAAACAGTTAACTGCTTTGGGATAAAAGGGGCGTGTTTGTTTTTACAACCTCACTCTCAGCGGCCAAACGCAGCGGAAAGGAAATATTATGACAGGCTACGAAAAATATACAAGACAGTTTTTTGACGCCCCGAACGCAAAGATGACGTGGGCGAAAAAGTCGTACGTGGAGAAGGCACCGATATGGTGCAGCGTTGACCTCCGCGACGGAAACCAGGCACTTATAACACCTATGAGCCTTGACGAAAAGCTTGAATTCTTTAAGCTTTTGTGCAAGGTAGGATTTAAGGAGATAGAGATAGGCTTTCCCGCAGCATCCGAGACGGAATATGAGTTTTGCCGTACTCTTATAGATAACGACCTTATTCCCGACGACGTTACCATACAGGTGCTTACCCAGTCGAGAGAGCACATAATAGCAAAAACCTTTGAGGCACTCAAGGGTGCGAAGAATGCTATCGTACATCTCTATAATTCGACATCGGTAGCACAGCGCGAGCAGGTCTTCCGCAAGTCAAAGCAGGAGATAATAGACATCGCCGTATACGGTGCAAAGCTTTGCCTTGATTACAGAAGCAAAACGAGCGGTAACTTCAGATTTGAGTATTCTCCCGAAAGCTTTACGGGAACCGAGCCCGAATTTGCGGCAGAGATATGCAATGCGGTCATAGACGTGTGGAAGCCGAACGCAGACGATAAGGTAATAATCAACCTTCCCGTTACCGTCTCACATTCAATGCCTCACGTGTATGCAAATCAGGTTGAATATATGTGCGAGAACCTCAAGAGCAGAGAGAACCTTATAATCTCTCTCCATCCGCATAACGACCGCGGATGCGCGGTTGCGGACAGTGAAATGGGATTACTCGCAGGCGGCGACAGAATTGAGGGTACTCTCTTCGGAAATGGCGAGAGGACAGGAAACGTAGATATAATCACTCTTGCTCTCAATATGTTCTCGCAGGGCGTTGATCCCGAGCTTGAGCTTGGCGACCTTATCGAAATAACCGAGCTTTATCAGAGAGTTACAGGAATGACAGTATACGAAAGACAGCCCTATAGCGGGCGCCTCGTCTTCGCCGCATTCAGCGGATCGCATCAGGACGCTATAGCAAAGGGAATGAAGTGGAGAGCGGAAAAGTCTCCCGAGTTCTGGACGGTACCTTACCTCCCGATAGACCCCGTAGACGTCGGACGTGTATACGAGACCGACGTAATACGAATAAATTCTCAGTCGGGTAAGGGCGGTATCGGATACATAATGGAAACACAGTTCAATCACGTAATGCCTCCCAAGATGCGCGAAGCCTTCGGATATCACGTCAAGAGCATATCTGACCATGCACATAAGGAGCTTATGCCGAACGAGGTGTACTCCATATTCTACGACAATTACGTAAATCTCAACACTCCTATCGAGGTAACGTCCACACACTACAAGCAGCTTGACGACGGTATAGAGGTCACAGCGACCATCATCTATAACGGCAAGGCTAACGAGGAGTGCGCGACAGGTAACGGTCGACTTGACGCGGTAAGCAACGCGATAAAGAAGGTCATCGGAGATAAATACAATCTCGATACCTACACCGAGCACGCTCTTGAAGGTAAGACCGACTCAAAGGCGGCATCCTACGTAAGTGTGGCGTGTAGTGGAGGAAAGCTTTATTGGGGCGCGGGTATAGACAGCGATATCATCGTGTCCTCGGTAAAGGCACTTGTAAGTGCAGTAAACAGGATGTTTAACAGTTGAACGATCGAAAGGAAATAAAAGTATGAAGATCACTGGTGCTCAGATAATCATAGAAACCTTGATAGAGCAGGGTGTTACCGACGTGTTCGGTTATCCCGGAGGTCAGGTGCTTAATATATACGATGAGCTTTATAAGGCAAGCGACAGAATAAATCATATTCTTGCCGCACACGAGCAGGGTGCCGCACACGCGGCCGACGGATATTCGCGCGCAACCGGAAAGGTCGGCGTCGTTATATCAACGTCGGGTCCCGGTGCAACGAACCTTGTTACAGGAATCGCTACCGCAATGCTTGATTCCATTCCGCTTGTCGCTATAACCGGAAACGTTCCTTGCTCGCTTATCGGTAAGGATAGCTTTCAGGAGATAGACATAACCGGAATCACACTTCCGATAACAAAGCACAACTACTTCGCAAACAATATAGAGGAGCTCGCAGACGTCATCCGCGAGGCATTCAGTATAGCAAAATCGGGAAGACCGGGACCTGTCCTCATAGACGTCCCGAAGGACGTTCAGACCGCATTGTGCGAGTTCGTTCCGAAAGACGCGCCTTCCCCCTACTTCCCGCAGAGAATAGCGGCTGAAAGTGAGATAGAAGAGGCGGTAAAGCTTATAAACGAGTCCAAACGACCTTACATATACATCGGCGGCGGTGCAGCAGGTGAGGGCATGACCAATGATATAATGGCTATGGCGGAGAAGATAGACGCCTATGTCGGATGTACCTTTATGGGGCTCTCGGCTCTCTGCAACTCCTACGACAGATTCCTCGGCATGCAAGGAATGCACGGACGCTATGCCTCCTCAATGGCAAATAAGAACGCAGACCTTATAATAGGCGTCGGCGTAAGATTCAGCGACCGCGCAACCGGTAACGTATCCAAGTATTCGCCCAACGCAAAGATAATACAGCTTGACCCCGATTTCGCTGAAATAAACAAGAACGTTAAGGTAGACGTCGGTATCATAGGCGATATAGTCGATTCGTTTTCAAGGATACTTAAAGCTTGCGATGAAAAAAAGAATCCCGAGTGGAACGAGATCGTCGGAGACCTTATTAAAGAGGAAAAAAGAATCGCCGCGGAAGAAGAAAAGGTGGCATGCGGAAGACTTACTCCAAAGAAGCTCTTCGACGTAATAAACAGTGTAAAGGATAAGGACACCATAATAGCTACCGACGTAGGTCAGCATCAGATGTGGACCGCTCAGTATACCGAC
>JAZSLE010000211.1:0-3405 GCA_045535215.1 Eubacteriales bacterium | reverse complement strand
CTTTTCTCTTGCAAGGGGAATCTCGGTGCTTGTTATAAGCTGTCCCTGCGCATTGGGACTTGCGACACCGGTTGCGGTAATGGTCGGAAACGGAGTCGGTGCGAAGCACGGAATCCTTTTCAAGAGCGCGCAGGCGCTTGAGACGGTCGGCGGCATATCGGTAATGGTACTTGACAAGACGGGAACTATAACCGAGGGAAGACCGCACATAACAGAGATGCATCCGCACGACGGATACACTGATGAGGAGCTTCTTTCTCTTGCGGTCGCTATTGAAAGATACAGTGAGCATCCGCTTGCAAGAGCTATATGTGAGCATTCGGATATTGAGTGCGACGAGGTGTCGGATTTTTCGGTGGTCGTCGGAAACGGCCTTAAGGGAATATACAAAGGCAAGACGCTTGCCGGAGGAAAGTACGATTTTATATCGAAAATATGCGATATCCCCGAAAACATGCGTGATAATGCGATGTCTCTTTCAAGGAAGGGAATGACGCCGTTGTATTTCACGTACGGCGGTGAATTCTGCGGCATCATTGCCGTAGCGGACAAGATAAAGGAAAAGAGCGCAAAGGCTATAAGAGAGCTTCAAAGCATGAACGTTCGTGTTGTGATGCTCACGGGCGACAACAAAAACACGGCGGAATATATAGCGGGATGCGTCGGTATCGATCCGAAGGACGTTGTTTCCGACGTTTTGCCGGATGAAAAGGAGATGCACGTGAGGTGCTTTGCGGAGAACGGATTTGTTGCAATGGTGGGAGACGGAATAAACGATGCTCCCGCACTTACCCGTGCAGACGTAGGAATAGCTATAGGTGCGGGTGCGGATATAGCGATAGATGCGGCCGATATAATCCTTATGAAGAGCGATCTTGAGGATGCCGCGGCTGCTATAAGACTTTCTGTTGCCGCAGTGCGAAATATAAAGCAAAATCTTTTCTGGGCATTCTTCTATAATGCGATATGCATTCCTCTTGCGGCGGGTACATTCTATCACGGGCTCGGAATTTTGTTGAATCCCATGTTCGGAGCAGCGGCTATGAGCCTTTCAAGTATATGTGTCGTTTCAAATGCATTGCGCTTGAACGGTGAAAAAATATATGACGTGAGGCGCGATAAAAAAAGAGCGGCACACGTAAAGAAGTCGACCGCTTCGGGTGCAGACGTGAGCCTTGAACTTGATATACGCGGAATGATGTGTACTCATTGCAGTGCCTCGGTAAAAGAGGCGTTGTACTCGGTCGTGGGAATAAGCTATGCCGACGCAGACCACGAGAGCGGAAAGGCATACGTGATCGCATCGGCATCGGTAAAGAGTTCTGAATTGAAAAAGGCTGTTAAAAACGCGGGATACAAGGTCTTGAGCATAAGCAAAAAAGCTTAGCTCGGATATTCAAGATTTTCGTTCTTGGGGGCTGTGAGAACCTCGGAGAGAAATTTTGCAGCCTCGTATTTTGCCATAGGAAGATTCATATCAAGATAGTTACCGCAGGATATCGGATCTGCTCCTGGAACCTCCCCATTGTATGAAGAGATGTGTTCAAACATCTTCTTTACGGTGGGCAGGATGCTTTTTGAGTCATCACTACCGCTTACGATAAGGTAGAATCCGGTACGGCATCCCATAGGACCGAAATATATTATTTTCTCGGGAATAGATGAAAGCTGTCTTAAAAATGTTGCTCCGAGATGCTCTATAGTGTGCATCTCTGCGGTATTCATTACAGGCTCTCTGTTGGGGCGCTTCATTCGGATATCAAACGTTGTGACGACCGATGTATCAACGGCATCCGTCCTTGAAACGAATATTCCGCGTTCAAGTCTCTCGTGATCTATTTTAAAGCTTGCTATCTTTTCCATAACGACTCCTTGCAGTTTTGAAATGTGCTGAGTACGGCACATCCGTACTGAATATATTATATCACATAAAGAGTGAAGTTGCAAGTCGGTTTTCGCATTTTTATTGCGTTTGGGAGAAAAATGAGTATAAATAAATGCGAATGCGGTATTATTGTTTGAATTGACTATTGAAAAAAAAGGTATTATGTGATATAATAGAATATAGGACGTTTGCGTTGTTTCATCGTTGGAGAATAAAAAACGGTGTTATTTGGAGGTTTACACATGAAAAATAAGAATACATCAATATATTATTTGGTCCAAGGCGCGATATTATCGGTTCTTATATACGTTTTGACGTGTTTCGTTAAGGTTCCGTCTATCAACGGATACGTTCATATAGGAGACGCGCTTGTCTTCCTCTCGGCATCAGTTCTGCCACCCGTGTACGCTTGTGCGTCTGCGATCATAGGAGCGGGGCTTTCGGACATTCTCGGAGGATATATGATATGGGTTCCCGCCACGGTGCTGATAAAGGGATTGACCGCACTTTGCTTTACAAGGAAAGGAAAGAGGGTAGTATCCGTAAGGAATCTTCTTGCGATAATTCCTGCGCTTATCCTGTGTGCAGGCGGATATTACTTATATGAGGCGATTTTTATAGTCGGAAATTTTGTGTCTCCGCTTGTCTCTATTCTTCCTAACGTTGTACAGACCGTTACAAGTGCGGTAATATACGTGATAATAGGCGCCGTTATCGATTCAAGGAAAAGCCTCAAAAAAATGTTTACAAACTCAAAGGACAGCCTATGAAAATACTTTATCTCGGAGATATCGTCGGAGAAGCGACGGTATACCTGATTCAAAAAAATCTCGGATCTATACGCTCGGCGCTCTCTGTAGATCTTGTAGTTGCAAACGGAGAGAACGCGAGCAACGTTTTCGGAATAAATTCTTCGGATTACGAGACGCTTATCTATTCCGGAGTTGACTTTATCACGACGGGAAATCACATTTGGGGAAAGAGGGACGTGTACGACCTTCTTGACGAAAAGGACGACATTATAAGACCCCTCAACTATTCCGCGTCATTGCCGGGAAGAGGTGCGTCTGTTATAAGCGTAAACGGTGTCCAGGTTCTTATTATGAACGTTTCGGGCGTTGCATTTATGGATCCGCTTGATAACCCCTTTGAAGCAGTTGAGAGAGCGCTTCGTGAGTTTGCGGGTAAATATGATATATCCATGCTTGATATACACGCCGAGGCTACTGCAGAAAAGCTTGCAATAGCAAACTACTTTGACGGACGTATAAACGTTATAGTTGGTACTCACACGCATATTCAGACGGCGGACGAGCGAATACTTCCGAAGGGAAGTGCGTATATTACCGATCTCGGAATGTGCGGCCCTTACAACAGTGTTATCGGAGTGAGAACAGATGCGGTCATAAGGAAGCAGAGATACCATCTTCCGTCAAAATTTGAGGTTGCGGACGGTCCGATAGAGCTTCGCGGAGCTATTGTGGATATTGATCCCAAAAGCAAGAGCGTAAGCAGTATAA
>JAZSLE010000063.1:0-11495 GCA_045535215.1 Eubacteriales bacterium | reverse complement strand
ATATCCTGACCGTAGAGGAAACGGAGAAAAAACTTAATACTAATATAAATGCAGGTCTTACCAACAAGGATGCGGCGGCAAGACGAAGCAGAAAAGCAGATGATAGTGTTTTCGTTTTTCCGCAGCTTTCTCCTCAGAATGCGGCAAAGATGGTCATGAATGACGTTGCTTTATATTTCTTCTTCTTTGTCGCGCTCGTTTGTGCCGTCTTGCAGATGTGGGTGGCTTCGTTGGTAGCTGTTGTTATAATCGCCGTAAATTGTACGGTGACCGTAATGCTGAAGATAACCTCAAACAAATACGAAAACGCGGTTATGGCTCCGTCACTTCCGCGAGTGGACGTATTGAGAGAGGGAAGAGTGATCAGCATAGACGGACGTGCGGCAGTTATCGGTGATATTATAATGTTCAAAAAGGGAGACGTTCTCCCTTGTGACGTGAGGATCGTGCGGTCTAACGGACTTTCGGTTCACGAGGCGATCGGTCTCGATGAGAACGGAAGCGTAAGATATGCAAGATCGAGGAAGCTTGAGGGCGATATGCCGCTCAACGCAAGACTTCCTATAGATAAAATATCAAATATGGTGTTTGCGGGCTCTATGGTAACGACGGGAAGCGCCGTCGGTATCGTTGTTGAACGCGGTAAGAACACATATATCGGCAGAACGGTAAACGGAATAGAGATGCGTTCCGCCGCAAGACAAAGTGCCGCGGACGAAACGGTAAACAGGCTTTTCAGATTTACGACGATAGGCTTGTTCGCGGCAATATTGCCGTTTATACTCGTTAATATCTTTTCAAAGAGCACGTCTCTTTCGCCGCTCGATGCGGTATCGCAGACGACGTCGCTTGCAGTGTCTCTTCCTTTGCAGACTATAACGGTTCTTTATTCTACCGTTATATGCTGTGCGGTAAGACTTTGCGCAAGACCTACCGATAAATACGGACTTCGTTCGGCTGTACTTAAGAATTATTCCGCGATAGACAGACTTAACTCCGCGAGCAAGCTCTTCCTTTTCGGAGAAGCTACCGTATGCGGCGGGGGAAAATGCATTGAGTGTGCGTACACAGATCAGAAAAGAGTTGTATCCGCAGAGAATTCCGACGGCACGTCCGGTCTCGGTATGCTGTTTGAATATGCCTTCCTTATAAACAAAGCCTGCACCGTTTCGTCGGGTGAGGTCACCGAGGGAAGATATGCCGACAACGAGAGGCTTATTCTTCGCTCAATGGCAGAGCACGGCATAGACAGTGAGAGGCTCGTAGAGCTTGGTGGCTTTATTTCTTATAAGCGACTTGCATACGAGAGTGCCGCGGATGCCGCAATAGCCTCTGTCGGAAACGATTTTGCAAAAAGGTCGTTCCTTGTGTGCAGATGCTTTGATAACAGAATAATTGAGTGTGCGGATTGGTATTCATCAGGCGGCGTTGACGTAAAGCTTGACGACATGACCCGTGACCGCATACACAGAGAGTACGACGAATACAAGCGTCTCGGATACGAGGTAATATCTATTGCAAAGGCGGCTCCGAGATTTTACGATAACGCATCCTTCGATGATTACGAGGACAACCTTGTCTTCGTGGGAATGATTGCAATAGGTCCTTGCTATTCAAGATCGGATGCGGAAAACGTTGCGTCTCTTTCGGCGAAGGGACTTCAGCCTGTTATGGTATTTTCGAAGGAAAGCGAGGAGAACGTATACACGGTAAGAAATCTCTTTAAGAAAATGCACAGAGCACCCGAAATCGTAAAGGCATCCGAGCTTTCGGCTAACGGTACACCTATTACGGAACATCCCAATGCGGACGCATACATGGGATTTTCAAGGCAGGAAATCGCTACCTTGATAGCACATCTGAAGGGTGACGGTATACAGTGCGCTTGCACCGTAGTGGATTTTGACGACCTTGCAATGGCAGGGAAGGGGGATTTCATAATCGCTTACAGTAACGACTCTCTCACGGAAAACGGATGCACCGAGCCGTATCCCGCTAAAAGCAGTGATTCTGGTGCGACCTGCTCTGCGGGTAAGCGTTATGCGGATATGCTTGTAAAGCCTGTATCGGTTGTCGGCGGCGGTCTTGACGGAATTCTCCATTCACTTACGTACGTAAGAGGCTTCTTCAAGAATCTCGAGGGGGCGGTATCCTACCTCATCTCCTCGCTGATAGTGAGAATGCTTGCCGTATATCTTCCGCTTATTTTCGGAACGGCATCCATGAATGCCGCAATGATACTCTATCTCGGATGTATCGTTGACCTTGCAGCGATACTCGTTATCGCATGTACCGGCTTTGATCCCGAGGAGAATGCACCGAAGACACGTGTATTTTCGTCGGTAAAGCAGCTGCTTTTATCAAATGTGCAGCGAATGATATATTCCGCTATATGCGCGCTTGTTGTCGTTTTGATCGGATTCGTTCCGATAGGTGACGATTTCTCGTTCCCGAGCTACTTCTTTATAGCGGTGCTTCTTTGCCAGCTTTCTTCGTTCGTTTTCGTTTCGCTGAGAAAAAGCAAGACCCTGAATATAAGGAATCTCGTTGTGATGATAGCAATGGCTCTCGCCGTTCTGCTGCTCACGCTCCTTCTCGGAGCGATACCGGGTATCAATGACGTTATATGCGTTTTTGAGGGACTCAGCGTGTGGATAAAGGCGGTAGCTGCTGCGGCTATCTGTGCGATGATAGAATTCGTATCTCTTAAAAATTCTTCAAACGAATAAAATCAATTGCTCCTCCATATTAGTTTAGTATACTAAGCTATATGGAGGAGCATATGCGTATAAGCAGCACGAGAGAACTGAGAAGCAAGGAAGTGATCAACCTTTGCAACGGAAGAAGGATAGGCTGTGCATCGGATTTTGAATTCGACACGGCGAGCGGCCGTATAATCTCACTTATAATCCCCGGAGAGAGCGGGCTGTTCGGATTCGGTACGAAAAGCGAGATAGTCATCCCGTGGGAAAGGGTGGAATGCTTCGGAGAGGACACCGTTTTGGTGCGAGTAAGCGAAAACGAATGCCGCGCCTTTGATGAGGGGCGTTTGACCAACAAATAATTGTAAAAATATTGTTAACAATAGGTATTATCCCATTGAAAAAGAAGTGAGTTTGTGATATAATATACATCGTATGTGCAAAAGCCATACGAAAAAATATTTTTAATTCACACACAACGGTAAACGACCCCTTCCGGTGATCCAATATGGGTCTTGTGGGGAACAAGTTGTGGTGGCTGAACCGAAGGAGGAACAAAATGTCGGTTATTTCTATTAAACAGCTGCTTGAGGCAGGCGTCCATTTCGGACACAACACAAGAAGATGGAATCCTAAGATGCAGGAGTACATCTACATCGAGAGAAACGGTATATACATCATCGACCTTCAGAAGACAGTAAAGAAGTTCGAGGAAGCATATAACTTCGTTTCCAAGCTCGCTGCAGAGGGCGGAACAATGCTTTTCGTTGGTACGAAGAAGCAGGCTGCAGATGCAATCAAGGAAGAGGCTCAGAGATGCGGCATGTACTACGTTAACGTACGTTGGCCGGGCGGAATGATGACAAACTTCAAGACAATAAAGAGATCCATCAACCGTCTTAACAGCCTTAACAAGATGAAGGAAGACGGAACATTCGATCTTCTCCCCAAGAAGGAAGTTGCAGCTCTCCAGAAGGAGATCTTTGACCTTGAGAAGAGCTACGGCGGAATCAAGACAATGGAGGAGCTTCCCTCCGCTATATTCGTAGTTGATACGAAGAAGGAAGCAAACGCTGTTGCAGAAGCAAAGAAGCTCGGTATCCCCGTAGTTGCTATCGTTGATACAAACTGCGATCCCGACGATGCTGATTACGTTATCCCCGGTAACGATGATGCTATCCGCGCTATAAAGCTTATCTCTTCTGTTCTTGCTGACGCTATCATCACTGCTAACCAGGGTGAAATCCTTGAGGCAGCTGCTGAAGAAGCTCCCGCAGAAGAAGTTGCAGAATAATTAAATTTTAGAGAGGTAAATTGAAATGGCAGATATAAAGGCAAAAGACGTTGCTGCGCTCCGCGCAAAGACAGGTATCGGTATGATGGAGTGCAAGAAGGCACTCGTAGAGGCAGAGGGCGATTTCGATAAGGCTATAAAGATCCTTCGTGAGAGAGGTCTTGCTGTTGCTGCAAAGAAGGCAGATAGAATCGCTGCTGACGGTATAGTTGATATACTCACAATCGGAACAAAGACTGCAATGATCGAGGTTAACACCGAGACAGACTTCGTTGCGAAGAACGAGACATTCAAGGCTTTCGTTAAGGAGCTCCTTAAGACAATAATCGAGAACAACGTAAACAACGTTGAGGCTCTTATGGCAAGCAAGTACGTTGGTACAGAGCTTACGGTTGAGGCAAAGCTTCAGGAGATGATCTTCGCTATCGGTGAGAAGATAAGCATCCGCCGCTTCGAAGTTATCGAGGGTCACGTTGGAACATACATCCACGGTGCAGGCAGCATCGGTGTTGTCGTTCTCGTTGACACAGACGAGGCTACTGCTGCAAAGGATGAGTTTGCAGAGATGGCAAAGAACATTGCTCTTCAGGTTGGCGCATACCAGGTTTCTTACGTTGACAAGGAGTCTGTTCCCGCATCTGTTATCGCAGAGGAGACAGAGGTTATCTTTGCAGCTATAAAGAACGACCCCGCAAACGCAAAGAAGCCCGAGAACATCATTCGCGAGAAGATGATCCCCGGCCGTCTTGGCAAGTTCTACGAGTCTAACTGCCTCACAGAGCAGGAGTACCTTAAGGACGACAGCATGAAGGTCGGCCAGTACGTTGCATCCGTTGCAAAGGCTCTTAACGCTGACATAAAGATCAAGGCATTTGCTCGCTACGAGAAGGGCGAAGGCATTCAGAAGAGAGAAGACAACTTTGCAGAAGAGATTGCTAAGTTGACAGCAAAATAATATACACTTTTAAGAGACAACCTGTCATTCGGCACAACTTATTATGCTATAATGGCGGGTTGTTTCTGAAAAACGACTTATATTTACGAACAATATTGAGGAGATCCGTATGAATAAGATGCCTAAATATAAAAGAGTACTTATGAAACTCTCCGGAGAAGCGGTAAGCGGCGGAGAAAAGGGAGTCATAGATTTTGAAAAAATGGCAGGGATCGCAAGATCTCTTAAGGCTTGTGTTGAAGGCGGTGTTCAGATAGCAGTTGTTTTCGGTGCGGGAAATATATACCGCGGTGCGAGAGGCGTTGCTGTTGAGCGTGTGACCGGAGACAGTATGGGCATGCTTGCTACGGTAATAAACTCGCTCGCCTTGAAAAATGCTCTCGTTCAGGAGGGAGTAGAGGCGGCAGTCCTCAATTCGTTTAACGTTGAACCGGTTGCGGAGATATACACCAGAGACAAGGCTTTGGCGTATATGAACAAGGGGGCGGTCGTTATCCTTTCCGGAGGACTCGGAAATCCTTACTTCTCAACAGATTCTTCCGCGATGCTCAGAGCCGCAGAGATAGGCGCTGACGTATTGCTTATGGCTAAGTTCATTGACGGCATATATACCGCAGATCCCAAGAAGGATCCCACGGCGGTAAAGCTCGATAAGATAACGTATCACGAAATACTTGAAAAGGAGCTCGGAGCTATCGACCTTACGGCAGCAGCTCTCGGAGTTTCTACAAAGATCCCTACAAAGGTATTCAAGCTCGAGGAGCCGAAGCACCTTTATGAGGTAATGTTTGACGACGTATCCGGAACGGATATCGTTTGCTGACAGTCAAAATAGAAAATATTAGTGCGGGCGGGTACGTTCCGCGCCGTGTGGCAAATAAATAAAAGACAGGAGATACTTATGAAACTCAACTATTCTGCATTTGAAGAAAAAATGAAAAAGTCGATCTTCGCACTTGAAGAGAACCTCGACACTATACGCGCTTCCCAGGCTAACCCTGCAGTTCTCGCAAAGATTTCCTTTGAGTATTACGGTGCACCCACTCCCGTAAACACAATGGCTGATATCCGTTGCGCAGATTCCAAGACACTTACTATAACACCCTACGATTCCACAACACTCAAGGCTATCGAGAAGGCTATTCTTGCATCCGATCTCGGTATTAACCCCTCTAACGACGGCAGAATGATCCGCCTCGTATTCCCGCAGCTTACAGAGGAGCGCCGTAAGGAGCTTCAGAAGAACGTTCAGAAGATGGGCGAGGAAGCAAAGGTAGCTATCAGAAACATCAGACGTGATGCCAATGATGCAATCAAGAAGATGAAAAAGGAAGGCACGATCACCGAGGACGAGATAAAGCTCTCCGAGAAGGAAGTTCAGGACGTTACAGACAAGTACATTAAGCAGATAGACGTTACTGTTACAGCAAAAGAAAAAGAGATTATGCACATATAATTCAGACATCGGGTGGGAGACATGTGCTCCCGCCTGTTTTGATATGGAGTTTAATACTATGAGTATTAAGATTGACGATAGACTCAAACACATCGGATTTATAATGGACGGAAACGGTCGTTGGGCGCAAAGGCGCGGAATGCCGAGATATTACGGACATAAGTACGGGGCGAAGAAGTTTCGCGAGATTCTTGAGTACTGTCTGGATATCGGTGTATCCGTAACGACGGTTTACGCGTTTTCTACCGAGAACTGGTCAAGACCTAAAAGGGAAGTCGATTCCATAATGAAGATCCTTGATTCGTATCTTGACGAGTGCTATCAGAAAAAGGACGATTATGACGTTCACTACAGATTTATCGGTGATATGTCCCTTTTTGACGGCTATGAAAACGGTGCTTCCATAAGAAAACGAATGGACGAAATAGATGCCTTGACTGCCGAAAAGACGAAGACGATAAATATCGCAATAAATTACGGTGGAAGAGATGAGATAGTCCACGCGGTGAATAAGCTTATAAGCGAGGGTGCCACGTCGGTAACGAAGGAGGATATTTCCTCACACCTGTATACCTACCCGTGTCCTGAGCCCGATCTTATAATACGCACCGGCGGAGACATACGTATATCTAACTTTTTACTTTGGCAGTCCGCGTACTGCGAGTTCTACTTTACCGATATGCTTTGGCCCGATCTCACGACGGAAGAGGTCGATAAGGCGATAGAGACCTTCTATTCGCGCAAGCGCAGATTCGGTGGAGTATAATGCTTCAGAAAGCATATGGATGGGAGTGATTTAATTGATTCAAAGAATTGTTACCGGAGCTGTGCTTGCCGCTTGCCTGCTGGTTGTAATACTTTTGTGTGGCAGCTGGTGGTTTGTGGGTATAATGAGCATTATTTCCTTTGTTGCAACTTGGGAAATGCTTAGATGCACTTCACTTGATAAGGTATATTCAATAAGTGTTCCGGCATATATATTGTCTGTGCTTATGCCGATCTCAACTAAGGTCGACTTCGTTCATGATGTTTCATATGTGTATATTATTTCCTTTTCGGCAGTTTACCTCTTGCTTTTGCTTGTACTTTTTAAGTCGGATGCGGAAATAACATTTGAAAAGATCACTACGGCTTTTTTGTCTTTGTTTTATATTATTGCGGGATTTACCTTCCTTACAAGGCTCGGATGCGTTGAAAACGGAATGTTCTGGTTCGTTTGTGCGTGGGTAACTGCTATATTTACCGACACCTTCGCGTACTTCACGGGTATGCTGTTCGGTAAGCACAAGCTTTGTCCTGCGATATCACCTAAGAAAACGGTTGAGGGAGCTATAGGCGGTATTGTATTCTGTACGATTTCGCTTTTCGTATACTCAATAATCGTTGAAAACTTTTTCGGAAGAGGCGTAGCTTCACTTACGCTTTGCATTCTTGCCCCCTTCCTTTCGGTAATCTCTCAGCTAGGAGACCTTATTCTCAGTGCGATAAAGAGAAGATTTGACGTAAAGGATTACGGAAAAATATTCCCCGGTCACGGCGGTGTGCTTGACAGATTCGACTCTGTTATAGCGGTAGCAATGCTTTTGTCCGCGGCAGAAAGACTCTTTGATATAGTAAACGTTTTGGGTTGAGGATTGTTATGAAGAAGATAATTGTGCTCGGAGCGACCGGTTCTGTCGGCGTTCAGGCATTGGACGTTGCAAGAAAAGAAGGATATTCGGTGGTCGCTCTCAGTGCGCGCAGAGACGTCGACAGCATTGAAAAAAGCGCTCGTGAGTTTAACGTTAAGGCGTGTGCTCTGTCAGATGAGTCTGCCGCAAGAGAGCTGAAGAGCAGACTTAACGACACGGATATAAGGGTATATTTCGGAGATAAGGGTATCGTTGAGATGATAGCCGATACCGATTTTGACACTGCGGTCAACTCAACTCTCGGTATGGCAGGACTTCGTCCCTCCTTGGCGGTAGCGTCAAAGGGAAAGCGACTTGCTCTTGCAAACAAGGAATCAATGGTCATTGCGGGTGATATACTTAATGCCGTCGCAAAAAAGAACGGCGCGGAGATAGTTCCGGTTGACAGTGAGCATTGCGCGCTCCATCAGTGCCTTAAGGCAGGAGCACATAGCGAGGTAAAAAGACTCATACTTACCGCTTCGGGCGGACCGTTTTTCGGCAAGACAAGTGAAGAGTTAAAGGCAATGACGCTTGAAAATGCTCTTGCGCATCCCACTTGGAAGATGGGGGCAAAGATAACCGTGGACTCGGCAACACTTATGAATAAGGGCTTTGAGGTCATAGAGGCGTGCAAGCTTTTTGACGTTCCCGCCGATAGAGTAAGTGTTGCGGTACACAGACAGAGTATCGTTCATTCAATGGTCGAATTTTGCGATAATTCCATAATGGCACAGCTTTCTGTTCCGGATATGAGATTCTGCGTGCAGTACGCGGTTAATTATCCCGACAGATGCGATGCCGTAACCGAAAGGCTTGACCTTTTCTCAATGCCCGCGCTTACGTTTGCGAGGGCAGATATGGAGGTGTTTCCTCTTCTTGCAAAAGCATATTCCGCAGTTGAAGCGGGAGGGGCCGTTCCTTGCGTGCTCAACGCTGCAAACGAGGTCGCGGTAGCCGCATTCCTTGACAAAAGGATCTCCTTTACCGACGTTTCGGACACCGTTATCAAGACGGTAGACGCGCTTGCGGCTGAAGCAAAGCTCGCAAGCTCTCTTGACGAGATACTTGCGTTTGATGAAAAGGGAAGGGCGTATATATCCGAAATGATATACGGATAACTCTTTTCAGGGCCTGTTTCGGTGTGCTTCGGCGTATCCAAAATCGGACAAAAAATGATATTGCGCCTCAAGTGGCGCTTGGAGATAATTGATGTACATTATACTTACGATACTTGCATTTGGGGTACTCATATTTATTCACGAGCTCGGACATTTTACGATGGCAAGATTTTTTAAGGTTGCTGTGAATGAGTTTTCGATAGGTATGGGTCCCAAGCTTTTTTCTAAAAAATCGAAAAAATACGACACCGTATATTCGGTAAGGCTTCTGCCGATAGGGGGATACGTCAGCATGGAAGGAGAGGGAGAGGAATCCTCGTCTCCCGACTCATATTCGAAGAAGCCCGTGTGGCAGAGAATGCTTATCCTTCTTGCGGGACCCACAATGAACGTCATTTTGGCTGTCTTGCTTATGTTTATTCTCGTTTTGACCTCTCCTTACCTCCTTTCGACTACGGTCGGAGAGTTTACCGAGGGAGCTGTATCCTCGGCTGAGGGAGGCCTTATGATAGGCGACGAGATAACTCACGTCGGTTGGGTACCGGTAGGATCGGGCAATGAGCTCGTTTATGAGGTATCGAATCAGGGTCATAAGCCGATAGATATCACCGTTATCCGCGACGGCAAAAAGGTAGTTCTTCACGACGTTTCGTTTGAGACGAGAGAAGAGCAGGGAATAGTCTTCGGAACTCCCGATTTTAAGCTTTATGCTGAACCCAAAACGGTCATAAATTGCTTGAAGCACTCCTTTTCAAGATCACTCTCCTCTTTCAAGATGATAATTGATCAGCTTATCGGAATGCTTTCCGGTAGATTCGGACTCAACGCCGTTCAAGGCCCTGTCGGAGTTACCGGAGAGATACAGGAGATGCATCAGCAGGGGTTGATGGATATACCGACTTTCGTCTATCTGATAGTCATAATATCTATGAATCTCGGAATATTCAACCTTCTCCCCATCCCCGCGCTTGACGGAGGTCAGCTCGTATTCCGTGTAATCGAGCTTATAAGGGGAAAACCGTTGAAGCCCTCGATCGAGAATGCGATAAACACGGGTATGCTTACCCTTTTGTTGCTTTTCTCGTTGTTTATAGTTCTCAAGGATACCGTGGGGCTTTTTATTAAATAACATACCTGTTTCGCCTTTGATTTTTATTACGGAGAGAATAATGAAGTACAACGACATAAGAAGAAGATCAAATGAGGTGCGCGTCGGCACCGTCTCTATAGGCGGTGCTTCTCGCATTTCTGTTCAGTCTATGACCAACACTCCCGCAGAGGATATCACCGCTACGGTGAATCAGATAATCGCACTTGAAAGAGCGGGATGCGACATAGTTCGTATCACCATTCCGAACAGAGAGGCGCTTGCATCCATATACCGTGCGAAGGAGCTCGGCGTAAAGGTGCCGCTTGTAGCGGACATACACTTTGATCACAAGCTTGCGCTTGAGAGTGCTGCCGCGGGAATAGACAAGATACGTATAAATCCGGGAAATATCGGTGCGGACGAAAACGTGAGACGCGTTTGCAACGCTTGTAACGAGAAGAATATCCCCATAAGGATCGGTATAAACAGCGGGTCTCTTGAAAAGCACATACTTGCAAAGCACGGAGCTCCGACTCCCGAGGCGCTTTGCGAGAGCGCGCTGTATCATCTGTCTCTGCTGCATCGCTATGATTTCAACAATGCGATAATTTCGGTAAAGTCGTCAGACCCTTATTCCATGATCAAGGCTAACCGACTTTTGGCTGAAAGATGCGACCGTCCTCTTCACCTCGGCGTTACCGAAGCAGGTGGAGGAGATATGGGCATAATCAAGAGCAGTATCGGTATCGGAGGCCTTCTTGCGGAGGGCATCGGTGACACGATAAGGGTATCTCTTACAGACGATCCGATAAAAGAGGTCGAGGCGGCAAAGAGACTGTTTACAGCGCTCAACATTGAGGGACAAAACGGGCTTTCGGTCGTAAGCTGTCCTACCTGCGGAAGAACGCAGATCTCGCTTATAGATCTTGTAAAGAGCTTTGAGGACGAGGTGGACAAGGAGGGACTCCGCGATATTTCGCTCAAGGTAGCAATAATGGGATGCATAGTAAACGGACCCGGAGAGGCTCGCGAGGCAGACTTCGGAGTTGCGGGCGGAAGGGGAGAGGCACTCTTCTTCAGACGCGGAGAGATAATTGAAAAAATCCCCGAGGAAGCTATTGTACAAAGGCTGATAGAGGAAGTAAGAAAATACAGATGAGGTATGACAATGAAGCTTATTGAAAAGCTTTCACAGTATAAAGCAAGA
>JAZSLE010000061.1:0-16584 GCA_045535215.1 Eubacteriales bacterium | reverse complement strand
CCGCATTCGGGGCAGAACTTAGGAGGATTTGCGGGATCCTCAGGCTCCCATCCGCATTTGTCACATCTGTAAAGCGGAGCGGATGCTGGCTTCTTCGCACCGCACTCGGGGCAGAACTTGCCCTTGTTTTTGTGTCCGCAGGAGCATACCCATACGTCGTTATCCGGCTTCTTCGCTCCGCATTCAGGACAGAAATTTCCGGTCGCTACGTGTCCGCACGAGCAGGTCCAACTGCCTTCCTTCTTTGCTTCGGGCTTCTTTGCGCCGCACTCGGGACAGAATTTACCTTCTACTCCCTTTCCGCAGGAGCATCTCCATACGTCGCCCGAAGGTTGATCCTTCTTTCCCATCTCAAAGAGATTTGCGGCATTGACACCTCCTGCCTGAGTAGCCATATTCATACCCATAAAGCCCATCATAGCGCCGTTCTTATTTTCTGCGGCAGCCTTCATCGCATCCGACTGAGCACCGACGAGGGTAGCGGCCGCCATAGTGGGATCGCGGAGGATAGCGGTCCTCTGCGCATTCTTGATAAGCTCTGCATCCTCACTCGGAAGAGTGATGGGATTCATAGCTATAGACTCTACCTTGATTCCTCTCGTTCTTTCCCACTTTTCGTTGAGCGCCTTGTTCATATAGACGCAAAGCTCGTCAACGTGAGCAGGGATAGCAGTAGGACGAAGCTCAAGCTGAGACAGCTCTCCGAATGCGGGCTGAAGTGCGCTTACGAACTCGGTTTTGAGTTGACTGTCTATATCGCTTCTTGAATATTCGTACTCAACGTTTCCGCAAACGTTTGTGTAGAAGAGAAGGGGGTCGGTTATTCTGAACGAGTATATACCGTTACAGCGAACGGAAACGTCTATATCGAGGTTTATGTTTCTGTCTACCACACGGAACGGGATCGGAACGGGTGTTCCGAACTTATTGTCGAGTATTTCCTTTGTGTTGAAGTAGTATACTCGCTGATCCTTGCCGGTGTCTCCTCCGTATGCGAATCTCTTCCCGATAGCATTGAAGGTGTCTATAATGCTCTGCCCGAGAGGGCCTGCGAATATACTAGGCTCGGTGGAGCTGTCATACGTGAATTCTCCGGGTTCCGCGCACACCTCAACGACCTTGCCCTGCTCTACGATGATCATACATTGACCGTCGGCTACGGCAATTCCGCTTCCGTTTGAAATTACGTTGTCGTTGCCTTTTTTATTTGAGGATCTTTTGCTTGTCTGCTTCTGCCCTTTTTTTACAAGAACGTCCTTGTCGAGCGCGTCACAGTAAAAGAACTCCTTCCACTGATCCGCAAGTACTCCGCCGAGGGCTCCTATGCCTGCTTTAATAAGTCCCATAACAATACAGCACCTTTCATTTTCGTTGTCGTTGTTGATGTTTTTTTATAAGTATATCATTTTTAGCCGCAAAAATCAATAGGAAAGCAAAAAATTATTCAACTTCTTTCTCGCTCGCCGTATCCGACGGCTCGTTTTCGCCCGCATCTCCGTCGGGAAGAACAACGGGTATAAATTGAGGAGCAATTTTCCCCTTTCCTCTGTGTTTTACGTAGAAGAAGCCGATTACACTGAATATCACTGCGCCGATAAAGTTTACGAAAAGGTCCTTCATCGTGTCCGTTATACCGATGTCAAGGTATCCGCCGTCGATCGTGACCGTGCTTCCGTCCGCAAGATGAATGACCGTACTTACTATACCGTTTACCGCTATCGGAGTATTCATACCGTTCGGATCAAGCGTCACGCTTTGAAGCGTCTGCACTATAAAATCCTTTTGCATATCCGTCTTCAAAACGACGTCCGCAAGGAATTCAAAGAACTCCCAAAGAACTCCCGTCGTCATGGAAAAGCAAAACGCCACTATCGCAAGCGACATCGGAGACAGCTCCATTTTTATGTTTTTATTTCGGTTGAGCATATCCACGATGCAGAATCCGAATGCGGCAAACATAAACCCGCTTATAGCGTGAAGCATAGTGTCCCAGAAGCTGTACTTTATGTAATAGCATCCGATCTCTCCGAGTATTTCCGCACAAAAGATAAACAGAAATGCGATTATCTCAAGCGTTGACGGGAGGTCTATCTTGAAGCTTCTTTCGACAATTGTTGGGACCATAAACAGAAGAAGGGCAAGTACGCAGGTAAACGCGTTTTCATACTCTCCTATGAATATGCTTCTTATGAGTATAGCGACAGTAATAAGTCTTACGGCGAAGTATACCGCAAGCTCCTTTTTCTTTTCTTTCCAAATCGATCCGATCTTTTTTTTCATTCCGCCCTCACTATGCAATCAAGTTTTTGTACGTTATCAGTATACCAAATGAACATTAACTGCATATAAACTTGAGGTAAGGTGGTATGAATCAGCCGGTCAATAGCAGTCCCACGTGTAAAGCACGTCTGAGAAATTGCCTGCTTTAAGATCCTCGGATGAAATGAAGAAGTTACATACGCCATCGTCTCCGAAGTGGATGTTTACGGTGTCGCTTGTGTGAGTATCAACCTGCAAAAGCAGACGGTCGTATTTTTCATATTTGCCCTCGCGTACGTCGTTCTGCGCAAAATGAGGATATCCGCCGAGACGGTGACCCTCACCGTTAAAGAGCGAGCTTGCCATGTCCTGATATTCCTCGTTTGAGTCGTAAAGCGACTTTGCTCCGTTAAGCTCAAGCACCTCGGACATTGTCGAATGGAATCTGTAGTCGCAGAAGGACATCGGGGCAACGTCACGTGAAAAGCGCACGTGATATTCTCCCTTTACGGGGAATGTTTCACTTTCCTCATACGGTACGATAGGAAGCTCCTCATCCTCAAGTGGAGAGTAGAGAACTCTGAAATCCTTTTGCGATGTCGGGTCGTCGAGATCGCATCCGTAAAGCTCGTTGTCCGCGATAAAAAATCTCAAAAGACCGTTTTTGGGAAAGTCGGGAAGACCTTGCGCCTCGGATAAGTATATAGCCGCAAGAAGTCTCATCGGCTTTCCGTTACTGTCAAGCGGAGGCTCGCCTACGGACGCTCCGCCGATCTTGCTTTTATTACCCGGAACGGGAATCGGCATACGGTAGAAGGGCATTGCCGTTCTTGCCTTGAATTCGTCAAAGGATACCGCTATGGGCTTCGGTAGGGTGTCCTGAATTACCGATTGTGAGCTCATACTGCGTCTCGTGTTCATCATAGCCGAGTGAAGAACGTTTCCGTCCTCGCCGTTTCTTACCGAGATGTTATAATACTTTCTGCTTTCCTCATCGTTTCCGAGCGCACAGTGAGCCATTGCGAGATTGTTCGTTGCCTCGACCAAGGTCGACGAAAGCCTGAACGCTTCCTCTGCGGGAAGAATAGCCTTTTCGTAATTTCCCATTGTGATATAAAGGCTTGAGAGATTTACGTATCCGTACGGATTTTCCTTGTCGCACCTTATAGCCATCTTGCAGGCGTTCTCAGCCTTTTCCATATCAACGATATGATCGGTATAGATAAATCCGAGATTTGACCATACCGTGCTCAGTCCGTCATCATACGAAAGCGCCTTTTCGTAAGCTTTTACCGCTTTATCGTACTCTCCGAGCCTTGAATGAGAAAGTCCTGTGAATACGTATACCGCACAAAAGTCGTCTATCATCTTGCATTCGGACTCAAGCGGTGAAAGAAGCTCTAAAGCTTTCTTATAATTTTTCTTGCCAAACTCTCTTGCTGCCTTCAAAAGATTCTTTCTCAGCGTGGACCTGTCCTCAAATGCACCTCTTATGATCTTACTGTAGGTGTTCTCGATGAACGAAAGAGTTATGATGCCTCCGCTGCCCTTCATCGTCTTCATGAGCAGACGAATGAGCGCGCTCGCGCACACTATGAGAGCTATTACGCAACGTATAACGTTCTCCTTCTTCAGCCCCTCGGAGGCGGAGGTCGTTATGAGAATAAGCACGCATAACAGCATGAGTGCGACTATGATAATTATCGGAATATGCTTCTTGTTCATTTCTTTTCATCTTTCACTTATGAATAAAGCTCTTTTGCTATCTTAAGGCTTTCTATCGGGTCCATAAGCGGTCTGTATTCAAGTCCGCACCAACCCTCGTAGCCGGCCTTGTCTATTCTGTCAAATATAACCTTGTAATCGTTTTCACCGAACTGAAGCTCGTTTCTTCCGGGATGACCTGCAGAGTGAAGGTGAGCGATAAGATCAAGATTGTTTACAACGCTCGGGATTATGTTGCCCTCCATTATCTGCTGGTGATAAATATCGTATATAAGCTTTACGTTCGGATGTGATACCTCTCTGATTATCTCAAATCCCTCTGCGGATGACCAAAGATAGTATCCGGGGTGGTTTACGTACGTGTTGAGGGGCTCGGGCATTATCGTTACGCCGTACTCCTCAAGAATGAGAGTAGCCTCGTTTAACGTGTCAACTATCGCCTTGTGTTGCTCGGCTCTCGGAGCACCCGTGTCAGCACCTACCTGAGTTATCAGCTTTTTTGCTCCGTCGACGTTTGCCGCCTCACAGCTTCTCTTGAGACCGTCAAGCCAGAGCTGTCTGTGCTCGGGAGAGGTCATTCGGAATTCACTCGTACACATAGAAAGAAGCGAAACTCCGGTGGAATCAAGCGTGCGGCGTACTGCCTTAAGATCGAGCGAGCTCCAATTATACGTCTCTACGGCACCGTAACCGATCTCGGCTACCTTTTCTATCGCCTCACAAAAATCAACACCTTTAAAAAAGCAGGGAATAGGAACACAAAGCTTCATATGCAGCCTCCTTGAAAAATAACTTTTACAACTGTAATTATACCACAAAGCAGTAGCAATGTCAATACCGTGACGGAGCATACTTTTTTGAACAGCATCTTGACTTGGATATTAAAATGTGATATAATAAACTTGAAAATGAAATGCGGAGAGGAAAAATGAAAAGAACTTTATCCATATCTATAATTATATTTGTCTTCCTTTTGCTTCTTTCCGGATGCGCAACGTACGGCGATATGGGTGTCGGTGTCTCAAGCGACGGCAATACGACTCAGATCCCCGACACGACGGGTCCGGTGACGGATGACGCCGTTACGAGCGACGGAATTACCACGCCTCCGACAGAGGACGCGCGTGACGATGACACGGTGAAGTTTTTGGTGCTCGCCGATCTCCATTACCAAAGACATACGTATGCCGCGACCCTCCTCGTTCTTGACGAGGTGTTGGCACGTGCCGCAGAGGAAAAGGTAGACTTCGTTGTACAGCTTGGTGACTTTTGCAGTGATTTTGCAGGATCTCCCGAGCTTTACGCCGCATATCTCAATAATAAATACGGTATTCCGGTGTACGGCGTATGCGGAAATCACGAGATGGAGGGTAAGACCACCACTCTTGCCGCAATAAAGGAAAAGCTTTGCAGTGCCGACGTTGTGTTTGCACCAAATAACGGAGAAGAGACCTCGGCGTATTGGTACGCCGATATAAAAGACTTCAGACTTATAGGACTTGATACAAATTATTCTTATTCAAGCACCGAGGAGAAATGGGAGCATAACAAAACCAACAGCTCTTACGCTCCCGATGGCAATCTTAAGGCCAACAGCCTCGGGGATAAGCAGTTGGAATGGCTTGAGAAAACGGTAGCGGATGCAAGCTCGAACAACAAAAAGGTACTTGTATTCTCACATGCGTCCCTTGCGGGAGCGTGGTCGTCCTGGCCCGATCACTTTGCGGCAAGGCAGATATTTGCAAAATATCCGAATACGGTACTGTTTGCGGCAAACGGACACCTTCATACGAATCATTTTAAGGTGGTGGACAATGTCGCATATTTGGACGTAAATGCGGTGATCAACGGCCTTTGGTATGGTATGAAAGAGGCTCATTATACCGACGAGCATACGTATAAATACCTTGGCGGATACGGAATATTGGATATACCGCTCTCTACCTTAAAGCAGGCGAAGAACACGTGGTATTTCAAGGACCCGCTCAGTGCGGTAGTCACCGTTTCCACCGACGGAAGCATTGAGATTGAGGGAAGAGAAAGCGAATGGGCATACGGCATAGAGCCTCCCCAAAGCGTTCGCAAGGAGGGTACGGGCCCGAAGATAAGCGATGCAAAGGTGAACGTATTCAAGTAAGATCAAAAGCCCGCGGGTGTCTCCGCGGGCTTTTTTGAAAGAAAGTACCGAATAGATCCATAAAAAAACCGAATAAACGCTTTTGCTTGTATTTTTTCTCGCCATGTGATATAATAAGCGTGAAGAATACAAAAAAGGAGCAAAGCGTTATGTATGCTATAAGAGTCGAAGGACTTACGAAAAAATATAAGGACGTTACCGCTGTTGATAAGCTTGACCTTAACGTCAATGGCGGTGAGCTGTTTTCCTTGCTCGGTATAAACGGTGCGGGAAAAACGACGACCGTAAAAATGCTTTCCTGCCTAACTTCTCCCACAAGCGGAGACGCGTTGTTGCACGGAAGGAGTATCGTTACAGAGCCGTCCGAGATAAAAAGGATAATCGCGGTCTCACCGCAGGAGACGGCAGTAGCCGCAGGACTTACGGTAAATGAGAATCTCGAGCTTATGTGCGGCATCTACGGCATGCCGAAATCGGAGCGCGAGGAAAGGATAACGAGCCTTTCGGGGCTTCTCGGACTTGATTCGGTCATGAAGAGAAGAGCGGGAAAGCTTTCGGGCGGCTGGCAGAGAAGACTTAGCATCGCGATGGCGCTTATCGGCGAGCCGAGAATACTCTTTCTTGACGAGCCTACGCTCGGACTTGACGTTATCGCAAGAAGCGACCTTTGGGATATAATACGCTCACTGAAGGGAAAAGCGACCGTTGTTATGACTACGCATTATATGGAGGAGGCGGAGGCGCTCTCCGACCGAGTCGGAATTATGAAGGATGGAAGACTGCTTGCTTGCGGCTCGGTTGATGAAATAAAGGAGACTGCGGGTACGGATAACTTCGAGGAAGCTTTTATCCGCATTGTAAAGGGGGAAGTGAAATGAGGATGCTTACGTTTTCCGGCAGGACATTGAAGGAGATACTCCGCGACCCGTTGAATGCCGCATTCGGATTGGGATTCCCTGTAGTTTTGATCCTGCTTTTGAGCGCGATACAGGCAAACGTTCCCGTTCCGCTGTTTGAAATAGCCCACCTGACACCCGGTATTACGGTCTTCGGGCTTTCGTTTATGACTCTGTTTTCCGCAACCCTCATATCAAAGGATAGAGGAAGTTCATTACTGCAAAGACTTTACACGACGCCTATGACCGCAGGTGACTTTATCCTCGGATACACCCTGCCGATATTACCAGTCGCCATAGCACAAAGCATCGTATGCTATATCGTCGCGCTTGTTCTCGGACTTGAAGCGACGGTGAATATCATATATGCCGTACTGCTTATTCTTCCCGTATCATTACTGTATGTCGGACTCGGATTGCTTTGCGGAAGCGTCTTTAACGATAAGCAGGTCGGAGGAATATGCGGAGCGCTATTAACGAACCTTTCCGCGTGGCTGTCGGGCATATGGTTCGATCTTGAGCTTGTCGGCGGCACGTTCAAAAAAATAGCCTACGCTCTTCCGTTCGTTCACGCGGTGGAAATGGAGCGAGCGGCACTTTCCGGAGACCTTACGGGGATATTTCCGCATATATGGTTTGTGCTCGGCTATGCCTTGTTGGCAGTAGCCTTGGCGGTGCTTTTGTTCTTGCGTCAGATGAAAAGACAGTGATATATTCAAAAACTACTGATACCGGAGGAAGACAATGAAATTTCGCTTGGTAATAGATCCGAAAAGGGAGGAAGAGGTCGTCGTTTATGCGCACGAACGCAATAATCTTGTGAATGATATCGAAGAGCTTGTTACAATCAAGGATCCCGACATATACGGATATGCGGGTGACAATATATTCGTGCTGAAGCTTGATGACGTCCATTGCTTTGCCGTTGAGGGCGGAAGAGTGATTGCGTACACCGATCTTGAGAGCTTCAGAATAAAGCAAAGGCTCTACGTTCTTGAGGAAACGGTGGGCAACGATTTCGTTAAGATAAATCAATCCTGCCTTGCCAACATAAAGAAGATACAAAGGTTTGATACCTCCTTTGCGGGAACGCTTACGGTGGTGTTCAAAAACGGACGCAAGGATTACGTTTCGCGAAGACAGATAAAAACGGTCAAGGAAAGGTTTGGTATAAAATGATGAATAAATATTTTGTTTCGTTTCTGCAAAGGGGAATAGCTTTTTCGGGATTCGGTCCCATCGTTGCGGGGATAATATTCCTTATACTTTCATTTACTGTTGAGGACTTTTCTCTCAGCGGCGAACAAGTTTTTGTTGCGATACTCTCAACTTACGTACTCGCATTCATCCATGCGGGCGTCAGTGCCTTTTGGCAGATAGAGCACTGGTCCTTTCCAAGGACGCTTGCCTGCCATTTTCTCTGTATCTATGCGGCATACCTTCTTTGCTATACTGTAAACTCGTGGATACCCTTTGAGACTGTCGCGATACTTATCTTCACGGCGCTTTTTGCCGTGGCTTATGTCGTTGTGTGGCTTACGGTATACCTTATCGTCAAGAGCGTCAGTAAGAGGATCAACGAAAAGCTTTCGTGATGTGAACAGCTTTCATTGCGGATGCATTTTGGGATGTAGTATATACGCGCGTAAACGACGGGTGAATTTTGTGTAAATGGAATGCAAATTTTTCAATTTTGCCGTTGATTGTTGAGCCACATTGTGTTATACAATATAGTGTAAAAGGGGACGCTGATCTTTACGTACGGATCTTTGCTCCCCTTCACTTGTAAATATAAAGGAGAGACCACAGTTGCTTAGGATAGAAGGACTTACAAAAAAATACGGAGAGAAAAAGGCGGTGGATTCGCTCAGTCTCCATATAAACGCAGGCGAGATATACGGTTTTATCGGGCATAACGGCGCAGGTAAGACCACCACGTTGAAGGCGGTCTGCGGTATACTTAAATTTGACGAGGGCGAGATATACATCGACGGAACGTCGATAAAGGACGATCCTCTCGCTTGCAAGAAAAAGATAGCGTATATACCCGACAACCCCGATCTTTACGACTTTATGAGCGGAATTCAGTACCTCAATTTCGTTGCCGATATCTTCGGAGTAGGTGCGGAGGAGAGACGCGAGCGGATAAAAGGATACGCGGATGCGTTTGAGCTTACCGGAAGCCTTGCTCAGCCTATATCCTCGTATTCACACGGAATGAAGCAAAAGCTTGCCGTAATATCCGCGCTTATACACGATCCGAAGCTTATAATAATGGATGAGCCGTTCGTCGGTCTTGATCCGAAGGCATCCCATTTGCTTAAGGAGACGATGAGAAGCATGTGCGACGGCGGAGCCGCAATATTCTTCTCAACTCACGTTCTTGAGGTGGCAGAAAAGCTTTGCAACAAGATAGCCATAATAAAGGACGGTAAGCTCGTAAGGATGGGAAGCACAGAGGAGGTAAAGGGCGACGCCTCTCTCGAATCCGTCTTTCTTGAATTGGAGGCCGATTTATGATAAGGGCGCTACTGAAAAAGCAGCTGATGGAGTCCTTTTCAGGCTTGTTTGTCGGCAGAAAGACGGGAACAAGATCAAAGAAAAGCGTTGCTGTTTACGCCGCTTTGTATGCATACGTTATAGCAGTATTCGTATTTTTGTTCTATATGGTGTCAAGTACCTTGTGCGCACCTCTCGTCGAGCTTGGATTGACCTGGCTCTATATAGCTATGATGGGCTTGATGGCGTTGACGCTTGGCGTTATCGGAAGCGTGTTTACCACGTATTCGGCGCTATACCGGGCAAAGGACAACGACATTCTTCTGTCGATGCCTATACCTCCGTCGGTGATATTGCCCGTAAGACTCTCGGGCGTGTATATAATGGGATTCGGTATGGTGCTTGCGGTGATGGTACCTGCCACGGTCGTGTATTTTATGACCGTAAGAGTGAGTTTGATGGGAATAATATTCACTCTGCTCATAACCCTGCTCATATCCCTTCTCGTGCTTGCGATATCCTGTATACTCGGATACATTGTAGCCCTGATATCCACACATGTAAAGCATAAGAATGTCGTCACCGTTGTTTTGTCTCTCGCGTTCCTTTTCGGATATTTCTATCTGTACTCGCAGGCAAACACTTTGCTCAATGCGGTGCTTGCAAACCTCGGCGCAATAGGAGAGAAGGTAAAGACGGTGCTTTTCCCGATATATCATATGGGACTCGCGGCAGAGGGCAATGCGTTGTCTATGCTTATCTTTTCCGCTATCGTGATTCTGATATTCGTACTCGTTTATTTTGTGCTTTCAAAAACCTTCCTTACCCTTGCGATATCGAATAAGGGTAACGATAAGAAGGTGTACAAGGAAAAGAAGCTCGCACAGAGAAGTGTTCATGCGACGATGCTCTTTAAGGAGTGGAAGCGCTTCTCCTCAAGCTCGATATATATTCTGAACGGCGGCTTGGGTATCATATTTATGGTCGTTGGTGCGGTGGCAGTGCTTATAAAGCGCGACGATATAATCGGCATGTTCAAAATGATGTTTCCCGATAATGACGGATTTATTTGCCTCATAGCGTCAGCCGCAGTCGTTTCAATGTCGTCAATGGTCCTTATAACCGCTCCGAGCGTATCACTTGAAGGGAAGAATTTCTGGATAGTGCGCTCGCTTCCGATAGATACCCGCGCGGTGCTCAAGGCAAAGCTGGATCTCCACGTACTGCTTACCATGCCTGCGGCTCTCTTTATGGGTATCGTGCTTGCAGTCGTGATATCACCCGCATGGTATACGGGCTTGCTTATGATCGCCTTGACCGTTGCCGCAGTGTATTTTTACGCATTACTCGGTCTTTATTGGAATATTAAGATGCCTATGCTTGAGTGGACGAGCGAGGCGGTACCCGTAAAGCAGGGATTACCCGTTCTTTTGTCTATGATGGGCGGAATGTGTACGGTGCTTGTCTTCGGCGGAATATACGTTCCTCTGCATCGCTGTTTAGCTCCCGAGCTGTATCTTCTTATTGTATTCGTTATTATTTTGCTCCTCGCGGTAGCTATCTACAGATGGATAATGAAAAAGGGTGTTATGAAATTCGAATCTCTTTAAAATGCGTAATGCATACAAATTCAAATAAATAACACCGAAATTGCTTTTATCTATTGACAAGCGCGAATAATCGTGATATAATAAATGTATATAAACCGTTGATGCGGAGATAAAGCCTTTCAAGACTACACAGAGAGCCCGTGATGATGAGAGTCGGGTTAGAAACTGTTTGGCAAATGGACCGCGGAGGGCGCAGTCAAAGGGGAGTAAGCTTCTCCGAGTATTCTGCGACGTGTACGGCGACGTTATCTGCCGAGAGATATGAAGTATCTCAAAAAAGAGCACTTGCGGTATATCGTCGCAGTGAATCAAGGTGGCACCGCGGATATTATTATTCGTCCTTGATAGAGGGTATCCTTCTGTCAAGGACTATTTCTTTCCCGACAAGGATACTTACTTCTCGGAGGTATCTTTCATGAACGCACCATTTGCACTACTTGTAAAACGATGGCGTTGACCGCCTTCAGATCATACGTAACAACAGAAATACAGCACTTAATTATTATACAAGGAGAACTATACCATGAATTTCAATAACGTTGATTTTGATACTTATTTTAAGCACTATCCGGACAAGGACGGCTATTTCGGAAAATACGGCGGAGCATATATAGCGCCCGAGCTTCAGAAGGCTATGGAGGAGATCACTGCGGCATATTTCACAATATGCAAGTCCTCAAAGTTTATAGGCGAGCTTCGTAAGATCCGTAAGGAGTTCCAGGGAAGACCTACCCCGATCTCCTACCTTGAAAGGCTTTCAAACAGCATTGGTACCGGCGTTCAGCTTTACGTAAAGCGCGAGGACCTTAACCACACCGGCGCACACAAGCTCAATCACTGTATGGGTGAAGCGCTTCTTGCAAAGTACATGGGCAAGAAAAAGGTGATCGCCGAAACAGGTGCAGGTCAGCACGGTGTTGCTCTTGCGACTGCGGCGGCATATTTCGGACTCGAGTGCGACATATATATGGGATCTGTCGATATAAAGAAGCAGTCTCCCAATGTTGCGAGAATGAAGATACTCGGTGCTAACGTCATTGAGGTCACAGAAGGACTTCAGACGCTCAAGGAAGCGGTAGACGCGGCATTTGCGGCATACTCAAGAGAATACAAGGATGCTATTTACTGCATCGGCTCGGTTCTCGGCCCTCACCCCTTCCCGATGATGGTACGCGACTTCCAGAGCGTTGTCGGAATCGAGGCGAGAGAGCAGTTCCTCGGTATGACGGGCGAGCTTCCCGACGCGGTCGTTGCTTGTGTTGGCGGCGGATCGAATGCTATGGGTATTTTCTCCGGCTTCCTTAACGATCCCGTTGACATATATGGAATAGAGCCTCTCGGAAGAGGCGAAAAGCTCGGTGATCATGCAGCGAGCCTTAAATATGGTGAAGAGGGCATCATGCACGGCTTCAACAGTATAATGCTTAAGGACGAAAACGGCGATCCCGCTCCCGTATATTCGGTTGCGAGCGGACTTGACTATCCCTCAAGCGGACCCGAGCACGCATTTCTCCACGACCTCGGAAGAGTAAAGTACGACGTTGTAAACGACGAGGAGACGATAGACGCGTTCTTCACACTCTCACGCATGGAGGGAATTATCCCCGCAATAGAGAGTGCACACGCGGTAGCTTACGGAATCAAGCTTGCAAAGACTATCGGCAAGGGTTCTGTTCTTATCAACCTCTCGGGAAGAGGCGACAAGGATATGGATTATATCATTGAGAACTTCGGTATCAAATAATAGAAGATAAGGTACTGATCAGGCTACCTACCGCAAAGCAGCGGGTAGCCTTTTCGGATCGATTTGAAAAAGCGGTGATCTGTACAATAAGCGAATTTTTCTCAAATAATTCGTTATTTCGTTTCGGTATTATTACGGTATAATACGTATAGAGGCAGAGCTCGCTTACTTGGTTCAAAAGAAAAACGCGATGAACTGTAATCATATTGGCAAAAACATTAAAGATCTGCGTCGTAATAATTATATGACACAGAAAAAGCCGGCAGGTTCTCTTGGTGTTTCTTGTCAGTCGGTAAGCAAATGGGAAATGGGAGTCACAAGTCCCGATCCATTATACAAGTCCGATCTTCAACAAGCTTACCGTATTTTGCATTGAAAGGCACGTAAAAAGGGATAGAGAATTTTCTCTGTCCCTTTTATAGTCGTTATGCGATATGTGTACGTTGCGGCTCTTTTTTCATAAAAGCAGAAAATGATTTTTACGGCAGTCGAGTATCCCCTCGCTTTTCAGCTTACCGATCTCTACGGAAAGCCCGCTTCGGTCAACGTTGAGGTAGTCTGCAAGCTCCTGTCGGTCGAAGGGAATATCAAATTCGGTACTTCCCGCAGTCTTTGACTGTATCGAAAGATATGCCATAAGCTTTTCTCTCGTGCTTTTGTTTGAGACGATACCGAGCTTCTGATGGAAGGTCACCGCCTTTTGAGCAAGCGCTTTGACAAGGTTGAATATGAGCCTTTGGTGAAATTCGCATCGGTTGCTGCAGGTATGAAGGATGTGGTCGGTTTCTATAAGCATTACCTCCGAGGGCTTTGCGGCGACAAAGGAGGCGGGCAGCATATTCGATTCTCCGCAGGAAAATTCCTCTGCGAACATTTCCGACGGGGAGAAGCTTTCTACAATATTACGGTTTCCGAAGTAATCGTTTTGAATTATTTGAACCTCTCCGGACAATACTATACCTACGTGCATTGCCGGAGTTTCCTCGGAGAATACGGTGTGCTTTTTGTCAAAAAGCTTTACTTTCACGTTAAAGCAGGTAAGTATTCTCAATATATCATCGGCGGATATTCCCTCAAAAAGGGGACATTTTTTCAGCGTTGAGATGTATTTTTTCATAAAATCGCTCCATTTGTTGAAATTTAAACATACTTCTAACAGTAATTATACTATAATAATATAGAAAAGTCAAGAGGAGTTTAAGAAATGAATATAGCATTTTTTGATACAAAGCCGTATGACAAGCCCTCGTTCGAAAAACACGCCGAGGAAAACGGCTTGAATATAAAGTTTTTTGACACGAAGCTTAACGAAGATACCGTGGAGCTTGCCTCGGAATTTGATTGTGTGTGCGTATTCGTAAACGATACGGTAAACGATAAGGTCATAGATCGTCTTTACGAGCTTGGAGTGCGTATAGTCGCACTCAGATGCGCAGGCTTCAATAACGTTGATGTGAAGCACGCATACGGAAAGCTTCACGTGCTGAGAGTCCCCGCATATTCACCCTATGCGGTCGCGGAGCACAGTATGGCGCTTTTACTGACGTCTATACGTAGGATCCATAAGGCGTATATCAGATCGAGAGACTTTAACTTCAGTCTTTCGGGGCTTACGGGATTCGATCTGCACGGCAAGACTGTCGGAATAATCGGTACGGGAAAGATAGGAAAGGTCTTTTCGGACATTTGTCTGGGCTTTGGAATGAAGGTACTTGCATACGATAAATACCCGTCGAGCGAGCTTATGAGCAAGAGCGGAGTAAGGTGCGTTGAGATGAGCGAGCTGCTTAAAAACAGTGACGTGATATCTCTGCACTGTCCGCTTACGGACGAGACCTACCACATGATAGACGATAAGGCGATATCTATCTGCAAAAAGGGAGTTATCCTCATCAATACGTCAAGAGGCGCGCTTATTGATTCGGAGGCGCTTCTCGCGGGAATAAAATCAAGGCAGATAGGCGCGGCTTGCCTTGACGTTTACGAGGAGGAGGCAGACCTCTTCTTCGAGGACAATTCGGGTCATATACTTGAGGACGACGTTCTTGCAAGGCTGATATCCATGCCAAACGTAATCGTTACGTCGCATCAGGCGTTTCTTACCGAGGAAGCGCTTGAGAATATAGCAGAGGTAACGGTAAACAATATAGTGACGTTCATGAAAAACAATGAATGCCCCAACGAGCTTTGCTTCCGCGGTACTGCTGCCGAGGATTGCAAAAGCGGAAAGTGCTTTTCCTGATAAAGCACGGTAAAAAAGATAAAACGGTTGATAACACATATATTTACGGAGGAAAAACAATGAAGATCACGAACGATATCAAATACGTAGGTGTAAACGACTATAAGATAGACCTCTTTGAGGGTCAGTACAAGGTGCCGAACGGCATATCCTACAACTCATATTGCATAATAGACGAAAAGACGGCTGTAATGGACACGGTCGATGCGGCGTTCTACCACGAGTGGATAGATAACATTGTTGCGACTCTCGGTAACAGAGCTCCCGACTATCTTATCGTTCAGCATATGGAACCCGACCATTCGGCAAACGTTTTGAATTTTGCGAAGCTATACCCCACTACTAAGATAGTTGCTTCTTCTAAGGCATTCAAGATGATGAGTAACTTCTTCGGTGTGGAGTTTGAGGATAGACGTGTCGTTGTCGGTGAGGGTGATACACTCTCTCTCGGTAAGCACGTTTTGACCTTCGTTACCGCGCCGATGGTACATTGGCCGGAGGTAATAGTTACTTATGATTCTACGGACAAGGTTCTCTTTTCCGCGGACGGATTCGGAAAGTTCGGTGCTATAGGCACGGACGAGCCTTGGGCGGACGAGGCGAGAAGATATTATATCGGCATCGTAGGCAAATACGGTGTTCAGGTGCAGGCGCTTCTGAAGAAGGCGGCAGGTCTTGACATAGAAAAGATATGTCCGCTTCACGGTCCTGTGCTCGACAGTGATCTCGGATACTATATAAATCTTTACAATACTTGGTCCTCCTATCAGGCAGAGGATGAGGGAATAGTGATCGCGTATACCTCGGTATATGGTAACACGAAAAAAGCGGTCGCTCTCCTTGCGGAGAAGCTGAAGGCGAACGGTTGCCCGAAGGTGGTCGTACACGATCTCGCGAGATGCGATATTGCCGAGGCGATCGCAGATGCATTCAAGTACGACAAGATCGTGCTTGCTACAACCACCTACAACGCAGACATATTCCCGTTTATGAGAGAGTTCGTTGAAGGTCTTACCGAAAGAAACTTCCAAAACAGAACGGTAGGCATTATAGAAAACGGAAGCTGGGCTCCCCAGGCGGCAAGAATAATAAAGGGTATGCTTGAGAAGAGCAAGGACATCACCTTTACTGATACTACGGTAAAGATATTCTCCGCGCTGAACGAGGAGAGCAGAGCACAAGTCGATGCTCTCGCAAACGAGCTGTGCCGCGAATATATAGCGCGTCAGAGCTCTTCGGCAAACAAGAATGACCTCACGGCCCTCTTTAAGATCGGATACGGCTTGTACGTTGTGACGTCGAACGACGGAAAGAAGGACAACGGACTTATAGTCAACACCGTTACGCAGGTCACCAATACACCTAACCGTATAGCAGTGACCATAAACAAGGAAAATTATTCGCATCACATAATTAAGCAGACCGGAAAGATGAACATCAACTGTCTTACGGTAGAGGCGCCCTTCAAGGTG
>JAZSLE010000193.1:0-14728 GCA_045535215.1 Eubacteriales bacterium | reverse complement strand
TCCTCTGCCGTGATATGCAAGAGAATTCAGTTCATTAGAAATAGCTGATACTTTCACTTTTTATCTCCTTGATCAATATAAACTTTGTTTTCCTTTACAGTAAGTCTTCCCTCGCAGAAAAGCTTTACTGCCTCGGGAAGGATCTTCCACTCCGCCTCTTCCATTATTCTTCTCTGAAGAGTCTCGGGAGTGTCATCCTGCTTTACCTCTACAGCCTTCTGAAGGATAATAGGACCTGCATCGCATTCGGGGGTAACGATATGCACCGTTGCTCCGGATACCTTGACCCCCTTTGCAAGAGCTGCCTCGTGAACGTGCAATCCGTAGTATCCCTTTCCGCAGAAGGAAGGAATGAGAGCGGGATGTACGTTTATTATTTTGTTTGGAAAAGCGTTATAGAGCTGCTCGTCGAATATCGTCAAGAATCCGGCAAGCACAACAAGATCTACGTTACGCTCAAGGAGGGCATCCGTAAGAGCCTTTGAATACTCCTCGATGCTTCCGTATTCCTTTCTCGGTAATACCAAAGAAGCAATGTTGTTGTTTTTTGCTCTTTCCAACGAATAGACACCGGGCTTAGATGCGAGAACAAGCGATATTTCACCACCGGGAAACATTCCGCTGTTCTGTGCATCTATAAGAGCCTGAAGATTTGTTCCTCCGCCCGAAACGAGAACGGCTATCTTCAATTTGCGCTCGTTTGTCAACATATGATAACACCTGCGTCGCTCTTAACGACCTCGCCGATAATGTAAGCATCTTCACCGTTAGCCTTGAGCACGGAAAGAGCCTTATCTGCATCGTTTTTAGAAACGACTACGCTCATACCAACACCCATGTTGAACGTGTTGAACATATCTCTCTCGGGAATGTTGCCTGTCTTTGCGAGAAGGTCGAAGATAGGGAGTATTCTTACTGCGCTCTTTTCGATCTTTGCGCTGAATGGTGCGGGAATGCTTCTCGGAATGTTCTCGTAGAATCCGCCGCCCGTGATGTGAGATACAGCCTTTACCTTTACCTCGTCAAAGAGAGCGAGCATAGGCTTTACGTATATCTTTGTAGGTGTGAGCAGTGCCTCGCCGAGAGATCTTCCGCCGAGCTCTGCAACAGGAGCCTTGATCTCGCTGTTCTCAACATCGAACACGCGTCTTACGAGTGAGAAACCGTTAGAGTGTACACCGCTTGAAGGAAGAGCGATTATTACGTCTCCTTCTTCCATAGTGCTGTTATCAAGTATCTTAGATCTATCAACGATACCTACTGCAAACCCTGCGAGGTCATACTCGTCGATCGGATAGAAGCCGGGCATTTCCGCAGTTTCTCCACCGATAAGAGCCGCGCCGGACTGAACGCATCCGTCTGCAACACCCTTAACGATGTCTGCTATCTTCTCGGGAACGTTCTTTCCGCATGCTATATAATCAAGGAAGAAGAGGGGCTTCGCGCCGCAGCATATTATGTCGTTCACACACATAGCAACACAGTCTATACCAACCGTGTCGTGCTTGTCGAGAAGGAATGCAAGCTTAAGCTTGGTTCCCACTCCGTCTGTGCCGCTTACGAGAACAGGCTCTGTCATTCCGTTGAGATCCGGTTTAAATAGACCGCCGAATCCACCTATACCGGAAAACACGCCGGGGGTCTGTGTAGATGCGATGTGAGACTTCATGAGCTCTACCGCACGGTAGCCGGCTGTTATATCAACGCCTGCATCCTTGTAACTTTTGCTTTCACTGATGTTTTTCATTGCCAATACTCCTTGGTAATTTTTATATTGTGAGTGTAATTTTTTACGAAATATTATATTTTGCGCTTACAGCCTTGTCCTTTTCAAGAACAGCCTCTGTGTCTGCGCGTCTTGCGGCTTCAAGCTTTGCCGTAAGCTCGGGATCGCTCAGTGCCAAGATCTGAATTGAAAGAAGTGCCGCATTTGCCGCGCCGTCAATAGCCACCGTTGCTACCGGGATACCTGTGGGCATCTGAACGGTGGAAAGAAGTGAGTCGAGTCCGTCCATGGTGGAAGACTTAACAGGCAGGCCTATTACCGGCAAAACAGTATTTGCCGCCAACACACCTGCCAAATGAGCGGCCTTTCCTGCCGCACCGATAATTACGCCAAAATCAGAGGACGATGCCTCTCTTGCGAAAGATATAGCTTGATCGGGTGTTCTATGTGCAGAGAAAACGTGCACCTCAAAAGGCACCTCAAACTTTTTAAGTACGTTTATTGCTTTTTCTACTACGGGAAGATCACTGTCGCTTCCCATGATAACTGCTACTTTTTTCATAACCGTAAACTCCTTTAAAACTTGAAATGGGCATTCCTATCCCACTACAGGAGATAGAAATGCCCAGGCGGTCGGCTTTTATAAGCAGGTGCTCCCCTGTGGTGCTCCACTTATCCGCCGGTTACACGTGCCGTAATTTATACATATAGTATTATACCATAAACGCAGCCGCTTGTCAATACGGATTATACGACAGTATTCGGGCGTTTCTATAACATTATTTGTACATTACGCTCACAGTGATCAGGCCCAACTCATCGTTGTGGGCTTTTCTTCCTCGATAAGTACATCCTTAAGGAAGGATACTGCCTTGCGCAATCCTTCGTCGATAGTCATTACGCTATCCTCGTGCTCTATGGAAAGCACCTTGTCGTATCCGCAGAGACGGAGGTTACTTACGAGGTCTCTCCAATAGCTTTCGGGGTTGCCGTAGCCTACTGTTCTGAATACCCAAGCTCTGTGGAGCTCGTCACTGTAATGCTTTGTATCAAGAACACCGTTCTTTGCGGTATTGTATTTGTCTATCTTCGTATCCTTTGCGTGAACGTGGTAAATAGCTCCTGCGAGCTCTCTTATTGCAGCAACGGGATCCATTCCCTGCCAAATAAGGTGAGAGGGATCGAAGTTAGCACCTATAACGTCACCTACTGCAGCACGGAGTTTGAGAAGTGTCTCGGGATTGTATACACAGAATCCGGGATGCATCTCAAATGCGATGTGAGTAACCTTGTGAGCGAGAGCAAACGCTCCTGTCTCCTTCCAGTAAGGAATGAGCTTTTCATTCCACTGCCAATCAAGGATAGCGAGGAAGTCCTCGGGCCAAGGGCAGGTTACCCAGTTGGGATACTTAGCGCCGTCGTGGTCGCCGGGGCATCCGGAGAACGTGATAACTGTATCAACGCCTATCTTCTCTGCAAGAAGGACTGCATTCTTAAAGTCTGTGTCAAACTTTTCCGCTATCGCCTTGTCGGGATGGAGCGGATTGCCGTGACAAGCAAGAGCGCATATTTCAACGTCGTATTTCTTAAAAAGTGCAACGAACTCTGCAAGTTTTGCCTCGTCTGCGAGGAGCTCTGCAGGATTGCAATGTGCCTTTCCGGGATATCCGCCGGCGCCTATCTCAGCAGTATGTACACCGAGAGAAGTAAGGATCTGAAGTGTTTCTTCAAGGGATTTGGAACCGTAAAGGTTCGCGAGAACTGAAAGCTTCATAGTAGTTTCTCCTAAACGTTATTTCATTTCGTAGTATTTGGATCCGCCCGCAATCGCGGTTCTTATGTGCTTTGAAAGATTTTTCATCTCGTTCATCGCTTCCTCTTTTGAATCGTATCTTGCGATGACCGTGCTTGAATTGTTGGGAACCGTCCAAGCCAAAATATCGTAAGGCTCTTCTCCGCGCTTACGTCTGCGAGCATACACGGCGTAAACAGGATATATTCCCTTTCCGTCCTGCGTCAAAACGTAGGTTATCGGAGCATTTCCTCCGCTTATTCCGGACACGGAATCCTCTACTGCACTATATACGGCATCTTCGACGGCATCCTGTACAGCAGATTCAACAGAGGATTCGATATCAGACGTGAGATCGTCAAGCTTATCGGATATTTCGTCCAGCTTTTCTTCTAATGCATCAAGTTTTTCATTCATAGCAGCACACCTGTCTTATCAGAACTTGTAGATGTCACCTGTCTGTGCGGAAATGTAGATACCTTCAAGTATTTTTGTTACAATGAGAGCCTCTTCGGGCTTAACGAAGGGTTCTGTGTCGTTTATACAAGCCTCGATCCAGAGTCTTGCCTCACGGTCGGAGGCGGATTCTCCGCTGTTTCCGTCGTAGAATGCAGCGCCCTTAGCCTTGAGCTCGGGAGTGAACGTATACTTAGCGCCGTTTTTTACGCCGTTTATACGGAGACCATCCATCATATCAGCACCTGCAAGTGTTCCGCAGAAGCTTGTTACCGCTTCTCTTGTATCAAGAGTATTCAAAGCCCAAGCGGACTCAAGGTTGATAGTTGCACCATTTTCCATAACGATAAATCCGAACGCAGAATCTTCTACTGTGAACTTGTTAGGATCCCAAGGTCCCCAATCGTTTCCGTGATATTTTTGAGGAAGCGAGTTGAGCTTATGGTATGTAGTACCGAGACAGTACTTGGGCTTGTAGTTGTTGATAGTCCAGAGTGTAAGGTCAAGCGCGTGGGTTCCGATGTCTATAAGAGGACCGCCGCCCTGTGCATACTCGTCAAGGAATACTCCCCAGGTAGGAACAGCTCTTCTTCTGATAGCGGTAGCCTTGGCGTAGTAGATGTCACCGAACGTTCCCTCTTCTACTTCCTTTTTAAGATAGAGAGAGTCTACTCTGTGTCTGGACTGATAACCGATAGAGAGCTTCTTGCCGGTTCTCTTTGCAGCGTCAAGCATCTTCTGAGCTTCAGCACTGTTTATGGCCATCGGCTTCTCGCACATAACGTGCTTGCCTGCCTCAAGAGCGGCAACGGTTATCTCGCTATGCCAACGGTTAGGAGTAAGAACGTGAACGATATCTATCGTCTTATCCTCGAGAAGCTTTCTGTAGTCTTCATAGACCTGAGCGTCCTCTGTTCCGTAATCCCTCTTTGCTTTTTCGGCTTTGGAAACTATAATGTCACAAAAAGCCACCATTTCAACGTTTTTGAGTTTTTTAAGAGAAGGCATATGCTTTCCGTTTGCGATACCGCCGCAACCTATAATACCGACTCTTACTTTATCGTTAGTTCCTATCATGGCGAAACCTCCCAAAAAATATTTGTAATAATTATACACTACATTTCGGATATTTTCAAGTACTTTTTTGAAATTTTAATCAAAGTTTTTAAAAAAACAAAGAAACATATTGAAATTTGTTTACGTTTGTGTTATAATGTCCGCGAAAAAATTTTTTGGCATAGGAGTTTGACATGAAAAAGGAAGCTAACGGAAAGATCTCTTACAAAATAGGTCTTCATATACACACGCAAAAAAGCGACGGATGCCTCTCCTACGAGGACGTTTTGAGACACTATAAGGATCATGGCTACGACGTTGTTGCAGTTACCGATCACTGGGTATGGAATCCCGATTCCGAGTTTGAAGGTATGAAGATCCTTTCGGGTGCCGAATATAACATCGGTGGTGCAAATGCGGGCGGAACGGGCGTTTTTCACATTCTCGCTATCGGATGCGACTCTGACCCCGGATGCGATCCCACCGATGCTCCCGAGACCTTGATAGATAAGATACACGCCGCAAACGGAATAGCCGTTCTGGCGCATCCTGCGTGGTCGCTCAACTCTCACGAGGACCTCATACGTCTTAAGGATGCAGATATGACCGAAATATATAACACTGTTTCGGATGCACACGAGTCCTCCAGACCTTATTCGGGTATAATTATAGACATAGCAGCAACAAAAGGAAGGATACTTCCCATTCACGCGGCAGACGACTCTCACTACTACGACGGATCGGACGATTGCATCGCCGCAGTATATGCATATGCCGAGGATACGTCTAAGGATGCTGTTATTAAGGCGCTCAGATCTGCCGATTTCTACTCCTCCACGGGTCCCTTTGTAGATGTGGTAAAGACCGAGAACGGAAAGATAGAAATAACAACGTCTCCCGTTTCAAAGATAGCTGTTCTCTCCAATTTTGTATGGACTCGGAACCGTACTTTGAGAGGAGAAAACCTTACACACAATACATACACTCCCGTTAAAGATGAGACATTTGTAAGAGTGGAAGCAACAGACAAAGACGGAAGGGTTGCATGGAGCAACATAATAAAGCTGTAAAAGCATATTTCCGCGCAAAATTAGCGCAATATAATCAAAAAAATATCACATTGGGTATTGAAAAAACAAAAACTCTGTGGTATAATATAAATATCAATTTTCTTGGTGAGGTAAAAAAATGGTTAAAACAAACATCGTTGATTGGAAGACGATAACAAACTTCGTTATCGATTCGTTCGTGGGCTACGGCGTTCCTCGCGAGGATGCAGAGATCTGTGCTGATGTTCTTCTTGAGAGCGACAAGCGCGGTATTGAGTCTCACGGCTGCAACCGCTTCAAGCCCGTATACCTTGACAGAATCAAGGCAGGCATTCAGAACCCCGTAACAAACTTTGAGATCGTTAAAGAAACAGAGACAACCGCTGTAGTTGACGGTCACGACGGTATGGGTCAGGTGATTGGATACAAGTCAATGCAGATGGCTATTGACAAGGCGAAGAAGTACGGTATGGGTATGGTAGTTGTTCGTAACTCCTGCCACTACGGTATCGCCGGATACTACACATCTATGGCTGCAAAGCAGGGCTGCATAGGACTTACAGGTACAAACGCTCGTCCCACAGTTGCTCCTACATTCGGTGTTGAGGGTATGTTCGGTACTAACCCCCTTACATTGGGCGTTCCCACTGATGAAGCGTTCGATTTCAACTTTGACGCTGCTACATCCACATACCAAAACGGTAAGCTCGAGTACTACGCTCGTATAGGCAAGGATGCTCCTAAGGGTGCTCTCGTTGGTCTTGACGGTCAGGCCTACGAAGGAACTGCTGATGCCGCTCTTAAGTCTATGGCTCGCGGCGAGGCTGCTCTTTGCACACTCGGCGGCCCCGGCGAAGAGGGTGCAGGATACAAGGGCTACGGCTTCGCTATGTTTGTTGAGCTTCTTTCCGCTGTTCTTCAGGACGGTAACTACGGTAAGGCTCTTACGGGTAAGGGCGCAAACGGTGAGAAGGTTCCCTTCCACCTCGGTCACTTCTTTATAGCTATCGACACAGACCACTTCCTCGGCGAAGACGTTTGCCGTAAGAAGGCCGGCGATATCATTCGTGAGGTTCGTTCTGCGAAGAAGGCGCCCGGTGAGGAGCGCATCTATACCGCAGGTGAAAAGGAGTACGAGGTTCGTCTCGCTCGTGAGTCGGGTGTTCCGATAAACGAATCTGTTCAGGCTGAAATGTCTGCAGTTCGTGACGAGCTCGGTCTTACACAGTACGTATTCCCCTGGGAGAAATAATTAAATCAAATAAAGAAACGGAGCGTATCGTTTGATATGCTCCGTTTCTTTTTATACTATTTCGGTATACGATCCGAGGTATCTGAAGCGCTTCGACGCCTGAGACAGCTCGCATATGAGAGTGTAGAATTTTTCGGAATATACCGATGCCTCAAAATCAAAGTAGAACATAAATTCAAATTCCCTTTCCGGCATGGGTACGGACTCTATCTTCGTGAGATTTGCTCCGTGAGAAGCGAATCTCGCAAGAATATTATAAAGTGATCCCTCCTTATGAGGCAAGACGGCCATTATAGCAGTCCTGTTCGATCCGGGATATATCTCCGGCTTTTTTGCTATACAGATAAATCTCGTATAGTTGTTATCCTGATTTTGAATGTCGGTGTTTATCGGTGTAAGACCGTAGACCTCGCCGCAGGATTCAGATGCTATCGCCGCTATATCCTTCCTGCCCGATTCAAGCACCTCTTTTGCCGCCATTGCAGTATTCTTTCTGACGTGTACCAATATTCCGGGATGTGCGGACAGAAAATCGGAGCACTGATGTATTGCCTGCTCGTGAGATATTATCTCCTTTATTCCGTCAAGTGTAGCACCCTTGTTCGCGAGAAGTGAATGGGATATCTTGAGTCTGCAGGATCTTACGATATGAAAATTATGCCTGAGCATAAGCTCGTATACCGCGCCGACGCTACCTGCTGTGCTGTTTTCTATAGGAAGGACTCCGTAGTCACACATTCCGCTTTCAATTGCGGCAAATACGTTAGCGAAGCTTGAAAAATAGGATATATCTGCGAATTTAAAGAACTTTTCAGCCGCCGCCTGCGAATACGCTCCGGCTACGCCCTGACAAGCAACGTGCGCCTTTTCGGGAAATATCTTGGGAGTACTTTCAAGTGCAGCCTTTATTTCGCCCGTAAGACCGTTGTCAACAAAGAGAGCGCGGTTCTGTACTGCGTGGCTCAAGGAAAGAATAGTGGAATAAAGCATCCTTACGTATTCCTCGTTTTCTTCTCCCGCAAGGTCGGATACTTTTTTAAGAAGAAGCTTTTCTCTTTCCGGATCAAATACTGCCTTACCCGTTTGTCTTTTATTTTCCGCTACGTCCTTTGAAAGTGACATGCGCTTGCAGAATAATTCAACAAGCTCTCTGTCTACCTTATCTATTTCCTCGCGTATTTCGGATAACGGCTTTACCTTATAATCGTCTGCCATGATCTGTTATCTCCTATCGATTTTTTCTTTTATCCTTCTTCCGTCGTCGAGAAGGGCGCACATTTCTTCATAGTCCTCGTTTTCAAGCGCCACTCTGTACTTTTCAAGCTCGGTCATAAGATCATTCATTCTGTCGAGCAGATGCTCCCTGTTTGAAGCGAAAAGCTCGGTCCACATTACCGGATTAAGCTTTGCTACTCTCGTGAGATCTCTGAACGAGCCTGCCGAAAAGCCTCTGTGCTTGTATGCAAGCTCACTTTTTACGTACGCATTTGAAACGATATGTGCAAGTTGCGAGGTGTACGATATCATCTTGTCGTGCTCATCGGCTGTAGTTACCGTAAACGTGCCAAAATTCAAGGGAGCAAGCATATCCTTGACTTTGAAAAGGATCTCCGGATCGTCATAAACGGGAGGCACGATTATCATGGAGGCACCCGAAAACAGATTTGATCTTGAGTATTTGTATCCCGAGAACTGAAGACCGGCCATAGGATGTCCGCCGACAAACGTAAATCCGTGCTTATCCGCAAGCGCAAAGCCCGCAGCACAAACGTCCGTTTTTATTCCGCCCATATCTATTACGAGAGTACCCGGAGAAAAAAGACTTGCTTTTTCTTTAAGATAGCTTACTATACCCTCGGGATATATCGCCATTATTACAAGATCGCATATCTTTATCGTATCGTCATCAAGTGCTCCGTCAACGATACCGTTCATTATGAGAAAATCCGAAAGCGCGGTGTCGGTGTCGTATACGTATACGTTAGCGTTTCCGTTTTCCTTGTATGCCTTGGCGCAGGATCCACCGATCAATCCCATTCCAACTATACCGATATTCATAGCGTTTACCTCAAATGTGTTTTCTGAAAATTGATGCTTGCGTTTATCAGGAGAGAGCCTCTCTTACCTTATTTACAGATTTCATAACGTCGTCAAACTGTGCGGGAGTAAGAGACTGAGGTCCGTCGCAAAGAGCCGCAGAGGGATTATTGTGTACCTCTATCATAAGGCCGTCTGCTCCTGCCGCAGCCGCTGCCATTGCCATCGACTTTACGTATCTCGAAACACCGGTAGCGTGGCTGGGGTCGATTATTACGGGAAGGTGTGTAAGCTCGTGGAGCACGGGTACGGCAGATACGTCAAGAACGTTTCTTGTATACGTATCGAAGCTTCTGATTCCTCTCTCGCAAAGGATTATCTGCTCGTTTCCGCCTGCCATTATGTACTCTGCGCTCATAAGAAGCTCCTTGATCGTGTTTGCAAGACCTCTCTTGAGAAGAATAGGCTTGTTGGTTCTTCCAAGCTCCTTGAGAAGCTCAAAGTTCTGCATATTTCTTGCACCGACCTGGATTATATCAACATCCTCAAACATGGGAATATGATTGGGGTTCATTATCTCTGTAACGATGGGAAGACCGGTGAGCTTTTTCGCCTCAAGAAGAAGCTCTATACCGTCCGCCTTAAGTCCCTGGAAATCGTAGGGCGAGGTTCTGGGCTTGAATGCGCCTCCGCGAAGAACGGTTGCTCCGGAGCGCTTTACGTCTTCTGCAATAGTGCAAAGCTGTTCTCTGCTCTCTACCGAGCAAGGACCTGCCATAACCGCAAAGTTTCCACCACCTATTTTAACTCCGCATGCCTCTACTATGGAGTCGTCCGGATGAAATTTTCTGTTTGCGCTCTTGAAGGGCTCGCTGATCCTCGTTACCTTTTCAACTATGTCAAGACCGAGAAGAAGATCGTCGTCTATTTTGGAGGTGTCTCCTACAAGACCCATAATGGTCTGAAATTCACCCTTTGAAAGATGTATCGTAAGTCCTCTTGACTGAAGCCAATTGGAAAGATGCTCGATCTGCTCGTTGGTTGTTGTGTTTTTAAGTGCTACTATCATTTGTTTATCCTCCGATATTATGAAAAAAATAAGCCCCACAGTGTTTCTTACTGTGAGACCCGATGAGACGTAAGATCAAATATCTCCTACCATCAACCGTTATCAGAGCAACACAAAACACTCTTACCGCTATTTTGAGATTCAAAATAATAGTAAAAGTAATAATAGTATGCTCCGAAAGGGTTCACAGCGTTCTTCATTACCCGATCCTCGTCCTAAATAATAATTGCATAAAGTATACCACCGAATTTTCTGTTTGTCAATAGGTATTTTTTGTTTTCGTCGTTTTGTACAATATCTTAGAGTCAATTTGTTAAAAAATCACAACAGACTAACCACTTTTAGTCGATAAACTGAAAAGTCCCCACCGTCAGCCTGACGCATGGGGACTTTTTTTACTGTGCGTTCTTGTTGTATCCGAGAGTGACGTTAAGCTTTATCTCCTCAAATTCACCGTAATCGTTTTGCCTCATCACAGTTATTTCGACTAGCTCTCCGCCTCTTTTCCTTGATAATTTTGAAGAAAGCGAATCTATGCTTTTTATCTCCTTCCCGTCAAATCCGGTTATTATATCCTGAGCCTTTATTCCATATTCATCTGCGGGAGATCCCTTTGTTACCGCGTTTACGTATACGCCCTCCGGCCAATCATAAGCGCTGACCCACGAGCTTTGCACCGTTCCTCCCGTTATCCCCAAATACGCTTTCTCATCCTCGGGTATAACGGTTTCGTTTATTATTTCGTCAACGATAACGGATGCGCTGCTCATAGGTATAGCAAAGCCCATACCCTCAACTTCGGTAGATGCATATTTTGAGGAGTTTATTCCGACGACCTCCCCTTTTATATTCAAAAGGGCGCCTCCGCTGTTGCCCGGATTTATAGCGGCGTCTGTCTGTATGAGAGACATCGTTTTATCCTCCATACGAACCTCCCTCTCAAGTGCGGATATATATCCCACCGTAACGCTCTGACCGTATCCGAGGGCGTTTCCTATTGCTATAGCAGGCTCACCGAGAACAAGATTGTCGGACGAGCCAAAAACCGCTATATTTATTTTCGACAACGTATCGCTGTCTATTGAAGAAAGCCTTATGCTCAAAACAGCAAGATCGAAATCCGAATCACTTCCCTTTATATCTGCCGAATAGCTTTTACCGTCAACAAATGTGACCGATATGCTTTTTGCTCCGTCTATAACGTGATGATTTGTTATTATAAAGAGAAACTCTTCGCTTTTCATAGCTATAACACCCGATCCGCTTCCGCTGACCTCGTATTCCTGACTGCCTCCGAATACACCTCCAAACGGACCTTCCACGATCGTTGTTGCCGTTACGTTTATAGAGACCATAGACGGCATTACCGCCTCTACTACACGAGTTATGCTTGTGCTTACTTTGTCTTTGTCATCGGAATTTGAGTCGTTGATATTAAGATCACTTCCCGCATCGTCATCGGAGACAGTTGGAAGAACGACGCTCGGCTTCTCGGGAGATTCTGTGTTTACATCATCGTATGCCTTCAATGCAAAATACATTCCTCCGCCCGCAAGAGCACCGACGATAGCTGAAATGAGAATAAGACAAACAAACGCAATGCATATCTTACCGACACTTCTTTTTGGTTTTTCTTCTTTTTCCCGTATTATTTCAACGTTATTTTTTTCTTCGTGCATTGTAAGGGATATCCTTTCTTTTTCATTTGTGCTACAAGTATTATAGTTCATATACTTTAAAATAAACAAAAAAACAAGTGAACTTTATTTGAAAAATATTTCACATTTGTTTTTTTGTCACACACATAAAATACGACATTTTTTTCATGTATAGAGTGATATAATATTCTTCGATAACCAATAACGCAAAAGAAAGGAAAAGAAAAATGAATGATCTGAAAAAGAATTCTCTCGTAAAATTTGAACTCTCCGAGGCCGGCGTTCGTGCATACGTATATGGAGAGATTGACCATCACAGCGCCAAATATATTCGCGAGGCGATAGATGAAAAAATATTTGAATTCCGTCCGCTGACTCTTTTTTTGAATCTCGGAGCGGTTGATTTTATGGACAGCTCGGGGCTTGGATTGATAATGGGAAGATACAAGCTTGTAAGGACGTACGGCGGCACTACGGTAATAGAGTCTCCGTCTCACCGAGTTTTGAAAATAATAGAGCTTGCAAGACTCAGCAGAATAATCAAGATACAGGACGATGCGTCACATTCTGACGAGGAAGAAGCGTATGCTGATAAGGAGAATTGAAATGAAAGGAATATCAGAAATGAAAAAGAAGAACGAAATAAAGATAGAGCTTTGTGCGTTATCCGTCAACGAATCGGTCGCAAGAACGGTAGTCGGTGCCTTTTGCTCTCAGCTGAATCCTACCGCGACCGAGCTTGCGGACATAAAATGTGCGTTAAGTGAGGCGGTCACAAACTGCATCGTGCATGCATACAAGGAGGCCGTAGGCAGTATTTACATAACCGTAGTTTTATACGATAACGATCTCGTCAAGGTGGTCGTAAAGGACAAGGGACTCGGAATCGAGAACGTAAAATGTGCGATGCAGCCTTTGTATACAACCGACAAGAGCGGAGAGCGAAGTGGGATGGGATTTTGCGTTATGGAAAGCTTTATGGACAAGATAAAAGTAAGATCAAAGCCCGGACGCGGAACAGTAGTAACGATGTATAAAAGAATAGCGGGTGGAACGCTTATATAAATCGGAGAGCAATACGAAGTGAGCAATAATAACGACTTGATCAGAACGAATGAAAAATACAAGGAAAACGAGCAGCTGTTAAGACTTGCACATTCGGAAGACAAAAGCGTATCGGATATGGCATACAACCGACTCGTAGAGCTTAATATGGGGCTTGTAAAAAACATTGCGTTAAGGTTTACAAGCCGCGGTATTGAGCTTGAGGATCTTGTGCAAATAGGAACGCTTGGTCTTATAAAAGCAATAGAGGGGTTTGACGTGGAGCGCGAATGTGCTTTTTCCACATATGCGCTTCCCGTCATAACGGGAGAAATAAAAAGAGTTATACGAGACAACGGACCTGTTAAGGTGAGCCGCATATATAAAAGGAACGCCGCTGTGCTCTTACGTGAGCGTAACCGCATTATCGAAAACGAGGGCCGAGATCCTTCGGTTCTTGAGCTTGCACAAAAATGCGGAATGAATGTAGAGGAAGCAACCGAAGCGCTTGACGCTTCTCTGCCCGTCGTTTCAATATACGATCAGAGGAGCGACGACAGCGGAATAACTCTTCTTGACAGCATAGAATGTGAGCGTGCAAATGAGGAAATGAGCTCAATAAACGATAGGATAGCTCTCTCGCAGGAGATATCGGCTTTGCCTCCCCTATGGAGAAAAATAATCCTTTTACGCTACTATAGAAACAAAACGCAAAGCGAATGTGCCGCGCTTCTCGGTCTTACGCAGGTCAAGATATCGCGCGAGGAAAAGAAAATACTTGAACATCTCAGAAAAAAGCTGATATAAAAAGCATCCGACGGTCATGCAAGCACGATAGTGTACATGTGTCGGATGCTTATTTTATGTATTGGGATCTATACGTTGATATCAGTCAAAATAGCCCTTCTTGTAAAGAAGCTCTGCTATGAGAACCGCGCCTCCGGCGGCACCTCTGAGTGTGTTATGAGAAAGTCCTACGAACTTATAGTCGTAAACCGTGTCCTCGCGAAGTCTTCCTACGCTTACGCCCATTCCACCGTAAAGGTCTCTGTCAAGCGCTGCCTGAGGACGGTTATCCTCCCCAAAGTAGGTGATGAACTTCTCGGGTGCATGAGGAAGTCCGAGCTCTTGGGGAGCGCCCTTGAACTCATCCCAAGCCTTGAGAATTTCTTCCTTTGTGGGCTTGTTTGCAAACTTTACGAATACAGCGGCTGTATGTCCGTCGGTAACAGGAACTCTTATGCACTGAGTTGTGATAACGGGAGCGCTCGCCTTAACGATCTTTCCGTTCTCAACGTGTCCCCAAATTCTGAGGGGCTCCTGCTCGCTCTTTTCTTCCTCGCCGCCGATAAAGGGAATGACGTTGTCTATCATTTCGGGCCATTCCTTGAAGGTCTTACCTGCACCCGAGATAGCCTGATAAGTGGTAGCAACTACCTCCTTGATGCCGTACTTGCGAAGGGGTGTGAGCGCGGGAACGTAAGACTGGATAGAGCAGTTGGGCTTAACTGCGATAAATCCTCTCTTTGTGCCGAGCCTCTTTCTCTGTGCGGCGATGACCTCGAGGTGAGCGTCGTTTATTTCGGGAA
>JAZSLE010000104.1:0-9774 GCA_045535215.1 Eubacteriales bacterium | reverse complement strand
GAAGAGGCAATCCAATCATATGCCCCATACTTATATACATCAGAGGTATCAAAAAGCAAAGAGAAAGTATCAGTCTTCTCTTCAGCCTTGGAGTCTCCTTGTCCTCAAGGTCGTCCGCACCGTCGGATAACGAAGCTCCGTAGCCCGCGCTTTTCACCGCGGATATAACCTGCGACGGTACCGCATCTCCGTATACGTTCATACTGTTGGTAAGAAGACTTACCTCCACCTCATCGACACCGTCAACCTTTTTGACAGCTCGCTCAACGTGTGACACACACGCCGCACACGTCATTCCACAAACATCGTATTTTATTCGGATCACCTCCAATAACATTACATTTATATTATATCACACATCAAGCACAAAATCAAGAGCGTACCTAAAATTCGTATTCTTACATTTTAGTCACAAAATATAGTTTAAAACAAAAAAAAGTTATGCTATAATTAATTGATATTTATCTGGGAGGTGCGTATGAAACTTAACAAAGCCGCAAACGGCATCGTTTTAGTGCTCATTATTTTTACCGTAATATCAGTACTCGTTGCAGGTGCATTTGTCGTTGCCGATATACTCTTTCCGGATGCAATGCTATCATTCAGAATGGAAATGCTTTATATCGGACAGGGACAAAATATGAAGGAATTCACACCCATATCCGACACCTCGGTTTCATTGAACGAGCTTTTGGCTGATGAACGTACCGAAATATCCAACGACCTGATCATAGTTTCTCAGGAGCATACTGTAGACTTCTCTTTCAATGACTCGTTTATAAAGGAATACAACGATTCGGACGTATTTTTCGACTTTCATGCACACGAAGCATACAAGGCTCTCTCCTCACGCATAAAGGAGGACTTTGAAGAAAGACTGTACGTAATGAGCGCATACAGAACCGAAAAGGAACAGGAGGAGCTTTATCTCACACAAGGTCCATCCGTTGCACAGCGCCCCGGATCCAGCGAGCATCAGTGCGGACTCGCACTCGATGTCTACGTAAGTAAATTTGCAGGTGACGGATTCATAAAAAGCGAGGTCGGAAAATTCGTCAATATGCGTTGCCATGAATACGGCTTCATAATAAGATATCCTTACAACGGCGAGGAGGCTACCGGTATAAAATACGAGCCGTGGCACATAAGATACGTCGGAGCACCGCACGCGGAGATAATATCAAAAAGCCGCATAACTCTTGAGGAATACGTATACGGTATGACGGTCAACACCTACTACGAGACAGACGGATACGTCATCCTTCGGACCGACGGAGCAATAAACATCTCCGTTCCGGAGAACACAACCTCGATCACCGCGTCACCCGATAATTGCGGTAATTACATATTGACCTTCAGTATATCAGCTGATCAAAATTGATCTTTTAGGTCAAAAATATACGCAAAATCAACAAACGAAAGGAACATATCGATATGAAAAAGATTTTTTCATTACTTCTTTGCTTTGTAATTATTCTCTCGGCACTTGCTCTTCCCGCATGTAAGAGCCCCGAGGATGCTCCCGAGGATACGATGAACGAGCTTGAGCTTGTTCTCCTCTCCTGTCGGAACACAACGAATAAATTCGCTCCCCTCATCGGTGCTTCTATGCCCGATCTTTCGTCCGGTGCTAACGTAGCACTCGTACTTGACGTTTCAAAGATAGCCGGAATAAAGCTTGACGGAAACGTCATCATTTTCTCCGAGGGAGAAGCCCCATTCACCGCCATCAAGCTCAACGAGGTGCTTATTTCAGGTGAGCAGAGCGTATCTATCAAGGATGTCTCCGCATATATCGCAGAGAACGACGTAATGCTCTCAATAACCGACGTTCTTAACGGAGACTACTACGGCTTTAAGATTGACGAAGCTCGGACATCTATATCCACGCTCTTGAAGAAGGTGCTCCCCGAAAATGAGGTGAGCGAGATAATGGAAGTGCTCAAGAACTCCTTCTCATCCGTAAGCACAAGCGCTCCATCTGTTCCCACGGCTCCCGAATTCAAGGACAGCGATATGTCCGACCTCTACTCTATACTTAAGGAAAACTCTACGGTATCCTCCGCAGTTGCCGAAGACGGAACCACCACGGTAACGATCACAATGACACTTGAAGGCGCGATAAAAACCGTTGACTCCTTCATGGCAAAGCTCAGCGAGGATGCAACGTGGAAGAAATTCCTTGACGACCTTGACGAAAGCCTCAAGTCGGTAGCAGAGTCCGAATACGACGAAGCCACGTCTTATTGGGAAAACATCAAAAAGCTTTTGTCCGATGAGCTCGCAGAAAACGATCTTACGCTTGCAGACGTAATCATAAAGGAGACCGTTTCGATAAACAGCCAAGGCCTTATAACACTCTTCTGCTCCGAGCTCGTGATCAAGGATGATCACATAGTCGTAAGCGAATTCTCTGCGGAATACGGTGAGCTCTCAAGCCTCAAGCTCTCCTTCAAAACAAACAAATCGGATGTGCTCGGCATCGAGGAAAACTCCGAAATTGAACTTTCCTATGCAGAAAAGGCATCCGAAGGAAAGATAGGCTTTGAGATCAAAGTGACCGCAAATTCTGACGCTGAAAACGGCCTCAATATAGAGAATGTGATCGTTGGATACGAAAGAGAGATCGCAAGCGGTGCATATACATTTAAATTCAATTCAACACCCGCATCCGCGGACCGGGAATCCACATCGTTTACTATTGGCGGACACCTCACGTCAAGCACAGAAAAACTCTCTGCATCAATAGAAAGCATTTCTCTTCCCTCTCTCGGAATATCCATCCTCGTTGACATCCGCGCAGAAATATCTCCGCTTACAGATGCCGATAAGGTGCTTCCCGAATACAAGGATATATCCACTCTCACCGAAAGCGACGTATACGAGGTACTCGGATACGTAAACTCGCTATTCCCTACCGATGAATAATACAATACGCTAAAACGTAAAAGCCCGACGGGAATTCCGTCGGGCTTCTTTTGTTATTTCTTTATCTTCTGAACGAAGCTGTCTATACGTTCAAGCGCCGATGTTATGTGCTTGACCGAGTATGCATAGGATATTCTTGCAAAGCCTTCTCCGCAATCTCCGAATGCGTTTCCGGGAACTATAGCACAGTTGTATTCGTTTAAAAGTCGGTCGCAGAACTCCTCGCTACTCATACCGAAGCGTCTTATATCGGGATAAACGTAGAAGGCTCCGCGCGGCTCAAACAGATCTATTCCTATATCCTTGAGTCCCTTGTATATGTACCTTCTTCTGCGATTATACTCATCCACCATCATCTCTATGTCCGGATCTCCGTTCATAAGAGCATCTATCGCCGCAAACTGGCTCGTCGTCGGCGCACACATTATTCCGTATTGGTGTATCTTGAGCATCTGACTTGTTATGGGCTCGGGAGCGCACACGTATCCGAGACGCCATCCCGTCATGGCATATGCCTTTGAGAATCCGCTTATAACAATGGTGCGCTCTCTCATTCCTTCAATAGAAGAAATAGAAGTATGTCGCATTCCGTAAGTCATCTCGGCGTATATCTCATCCGCAAGAACGACGATATCCGTGTCTCTTATAACGTCTGCAAGAGCAACAAGCTCTTGCTTTGTAAGTATAGCACCCGTAGGGTTGTTAGGGAAAGGAAGCACGAGCATCTTCGTCTTCGGGGTTATTACCGACTTAAGAAGCTCGGGAGTAAGCTTGAATTCATCCTCAAACTTCGTCTCTAACGCGACGGGAGTACCTCCCGCCATCTTAACGAGCGGGCCGTAGCAAACAAACGACGGCTCAGGAACGATAACCTCGTCTCCGCTGTTTATCAATGCGCGTACAGCAAGGTCTATTGCCTCACTTCCGCCGACGGTAACGATGATCTCGGTTTTCGGATCGTATTTCGGCATATCAAAGCGCCTTACAAGGTAGTTTGATATTTCCTCGCGAAGCTTCATCGTTCCCGCATTTGAGGTATAATACGTTTTTCCCTCAAGAAGACTTTGTATAGCAGATTCTCTTATATGCCACGGAGTAACGAAATCGGGCTGACCTACGGTGAGAGAAATGCAATCCGCTCTGCTCTCGACGAGGTCAAAAAATTTACGTATTCCGGACGGCTTAAGAGAAACCACCGTATCCGATAATATCTTAGTATAATCCATCAGTTGCAGTTCCCTCTCAGATCTACTTCTTGACCGCCATAGATGGCTCCGTCGTTCTTATACTTACGAAGAACAAAATGAGTAGCCGTTCCGGTAACGAATTCAAGCGGAGAAAGCTTGTGTGCAACGAAATAAGCGACCTCTTTCATAGTTCTTCCCTCGAGAATAACGCAAAAATCGTACGCCCCCGACATAAGATAAAGGCTCTTTACCTCGGGATAATGATATATCTTCTCGGCAACCTTATCAAAGCCTCTGTCAGGCTGAGGAACGACCTTTACCTCTATAAGCGCAGTAACGTACTCGCGATTGGTCTTCTCCCAGTCGATGAGCGTCTTGTAGCCTACGATTACGCCGTCCTTTTCATATTTCTCTATCATCTGCTTTATATCACCTACCTCCTTGTCGAGCATTACCGAAAGCTGCTCGGGTGTAAGTGTAGCATCGTCCTCCAAAATCTTAAGTATCTTTTCCATAATAGTGTATCCTCCTTTGAGAAGTAATTACTTTTCTATCTTTTTAAGAATGTCCGCATAGGTAAGACCGTACTTTTCCGCGATATCTCTCGCATACGATTTTCCGTCCGGCTTCGCTCTCTTTATCTTAAAAGAACGTTTTCCACTCTCAATACCCGCAACAAGCGTGTCTATTCTGCCGCCGTCGGGCGCGGTTATCTCGTTTATTCGGTCTATCTCTCCGCCAAGCTCGTGAAGGTGAGTTGAGAATATCGCCTTGCAGCCGCTCTTTGAAAGTCCCGCAAGCACCTCGGACGCGATATACGACGCCTCGTAGGATCCGGTAGACGAAAGCGATTCGTCAAGAAGAACAAGACTGTACTTGCTTACCTTATCAAAAATGTCTCCGAGTCGCGCACATTCCTCACCGAGACGTCCCTTGTCTATCGTGTCCTCCGCTCCCGTCGGGAAGTGAGTAAGTATAGCATCTACCGGGCTTATCGAAATATCCTCGGCAGGAACGTACATTCCAAGCTGAAGCATTGCCTGAGCAAGACCGACAGCGCAGGTTATAACGCTCTTTCCTCCGCGGTTAGGTCCCGAGAGAACGTATATCTTCGCGTTTTCGTCAAAATCTATGTCGTTTGTAACGACCTCGCCCTCGACCTTGAGAGCAACGCAGGGATTGTAAAGACCCTTTGCCGAGAAAGCACGCTCGCTCATAGGGCGTATAGATGGATAAGAAAGTCTGCATCCCTTAGCAAGAAGTCTCTTCTGAAATCTCGCACCCTTTACAAGGAACTCAAACTCGGGAAGAAGACCGAGAAGAAAGTCGGTGTTCTCGAGAACGTACATCTGAACTATCTTCTTCCAAGAGCGGAGAGATGCCTTGTATACGTCGTTTATTGCAGAATTGAACGCAAGCGACAATGCCGTCTTCTGGTTGTCACTCTGCTTCTTACCAAACGGAACGAGACTTGCGATGCACGTGTACTCATCATCCTTAAAGTTCATTCTGAGTATCTTCTCAAGCACGTCACCGGATCTGAAGCACTCGGGATTGATGGACAGAACGCCTGCTTCCGCGGGACGGAGCTGAGCATCAAGGTTAACACCTATCGTTACGCTCTTTATCTCTCTTACTCTGTTGGTAAGCTCATTGAGCTTTATGTTAAGCTCCTTGTAGTATTCACTATCCGCAAGCTCGTGTATGCGGTCTGCAAGAGAGGTGAACGCCTCACTTTTGAGATTGGAGCGTATCGCGCTGAGGCCGTCGTTGAGCACGTCTATAGAGGAAATGTAGAGCTCTATCTCGGTTATGCTTGAAAGATAGGAATTCGTATCTCCATCGTCCGCTTCAAGGCGACGAAGCTCGGTTATATCGTTCAATATGGGAATGAGAGAAAGAAGCGTCTTTGAAAGACTTTCGTTCTCTATCATATCCTTGAACGTATCTATTCTGTATTTTATAACGTCCGTATTCACCGTAAAAAACTCGGAAAGCTCACTGCTCTTTATGTTGAAGCATTCAAGAAGTCCGAGCTCGTCAAGATCAAACATATCGATCAAGGGTCTGTATTTTGAAGAAAATCTCTCCTCATCGCCTATGCTTTCTGGGTATATTAAACTGAATCTGCTGAAATCCATAATAAAAACCTATACCTTTAAAAATTATTCCCTTTTATTATACCACATATATATTGTGCATTTCAATAGGATATCAAAAAAGTTTCAAAAAGTTAATATTCATAGGCCATTATACACAAACACCTCAATATAAACAAAAAAACGCTTAAATTTGTTGATTTTACCGTAAAACAACATTTTGTTTACAAGGAAGTAATATTTTTTTGATATAATTTTCTCGGTCTATTTTAAGCACCAAATCAAAATCAAGAAAGGAAAAAAACATGAAAAAACTCCTTGCACTTATTCTCGTTCTTTGCATGTCTCTCGCAGTTCTCGTAGCTTGCGCAGGCGACGGTGCGGACGATACGACAACACCGGCAGGCGGAGACGTTACTACACCTTCAGGCGACCCCACGTCTCCCGGCGAGACCACTATTAATACAACCAACCAAACAGTAGGCTCCTTCGGCGGCGCTGAGATCAATTTTCTTGCATGGCAAGAGGGATACGTTGAGTTCGAGTTCAACCCGACAGACACGTTCTCCACAACCATCAACGAAGCTATCCGCGACAGAAACGAGGCTACAGAAAACAGACTTGACTGCAAAATCAAGGTTACTTTTACAAAGGGTAACTACGATAACCAGCAGGCATTCCTCACAAAGGCTCAGTCCTTCGCTAACGGCGACGAGGGCGAGTTTATGGACGTATACGGTTCCTACAGCATGACAACAGCGCTTCTCTCCACAAAGGGTCTTTGCGCTAACCTTATGGGCCTTCAGTCCGAAACAGGCCTTAACTTCAAGAATCCTTGGTGGCCCGATACAATGGTAAAAGAGGCTATGTTCCAGGACAGACTTTACGTCTGCACAGGTGATATTTCCACAAACCTCCTCTGGATGATGGAAACAGTTTACTTCAACAAGGACCTTATGGAAGACCTCAACCACGATCCTCTTGAACCCTATCAGCTCGTTGACGAGGGTAAGTGGACTATCGATAAGTTCTACGAGTACGTTACCAACGTTTACGTTGACACAGACGCAGACGGCAAAAAGTCTGTAGGCGACACGTACGGTCACGTTACAAATACTTGGAACGGTTACTACGACGATTTCTACGTAGGTGCAGGCTTCAAGACAGTTGTTAAGGACGCTAACGGCAACCTCGCAATAGCCGACGCATGGGGCGGAGAGGTCGAAGACAAGTTCGCTGATACTCTCGCTGAATTCAGAATGAGCAAGGACCACCTCAACAACGACGCTCAGAACGAAATATTCTGCGCCGGCAGAGCTCTCTTCAACAACGGCCGTGCAACATTTGCAAAGACCGCAAGAGAGACCGCTGAGTGCGAGTATGGTATTCTTCCTAACCCCAAGCTCAATGAAGCTCAGGAAAACTACTCCACGTGTATCGGATTTCCTCACACGCTTTACGCTATCGCATCCTCCTCTGCACAACAGGAGACCGCAGCAGTAGTTATGGAATCTCTCGCAGCAGAAGGATACAACAAGGTTACTCCCGCACTCTTCTACGATGCACTTCAGCTCAGATACTCCCCCGAGGTTGAGGACGCTATATCATTTGACATTCTTAAGACAACTCTCTGCTTTGACATCGGACGTATATACACAACGTCCATCAACAACATTTCTTGGTCCGTCTTCAGAGATAACATTTCTAAGGGCTCTGCGCACTACAGCATTCAGTGCTCTTCTAAGAAGGACCAATTCAACATTCTCCTCACGAAACTCCAGGAAGATCTTCTCGCATCTCCCCAGTAATTAAACACAGTATACATAACAAGGTCGGTTGCCCTCGGGCAGCCGACCTTTTCTTCGTAATTTACTGCAAAAATCGGATTTGTGCAGTTTTCACAAAAATAACATATTAAACATTTTCGCATTGTTTGTTAATATTCTAATCATTTTTTTATGCTATAATAATCAAACCATATCTATTGACAAAAAAATAGATAAAATAATATTCAGAAAGGGTAACAAAACATGAAAAAGATTCTCGCGATTCTTCTCGTTCTTTGCATGACTCTCGTAACGCTTATAGCTTGCGCAGGCGATGGCGAAGACGACGTAACGACTCCCGTTCCCGGTGGCGACGTAACCACCCCCGACGGCGTTACTACTCCCGCAGGAACAACACTCGTAACCTCCGACCAGACTGAGGCTAACCTCGGCGGAGCAAAGATCAACGTTCTTGCTTGGCAGGATGCAGAAAACATTGAGTTTGAATTCAGTGACACAGTTACAGACATGGTTTCTATTAACGAAGCTATCGGCAAGCGTAACGAAAACGTTGAGGCAAGACTCAGCTGCGACCTCGTATTCCAGTACACACCCGGTAACTACAACAACCAGCAGGCATTCCTTACAAAGGCTCAGTCCTTTGCTAACGGCGATGAGGGCGACTTCATTGACATCTATGCCTCCTACAGTATGACAACGGCGCTCCTTTCCACAAAGGGTCTCTGCGCTAACCTCATTCCCCTTCAGTCCGAAAAGGGTCTTAACCTCAGCCATCCCTGGTGGCCTGAAACAATGATACAGCAGGCAATGTTCAAGGACAGACTCTATATCTGCACCGGTGATATCTCCACTAACCTCCTTTGGATGATGGAGACGTTCTACTTCAGCAAGGATCTGGCTACTGACCTTAACATCCCCGAAGGCGAGTTCTATAAGCTCGTTGACGAGGGAAAGTGGACAATAGACAAGTTCTATGAGTACTGCAACAACGTTTACGTTGATACAGACACAGACGGAAAGGAGTCCGCAGGCGATACGTTCGGTTACGTTTGCACATGGACCGGTTACTTTGACGATTTCTATGTAGGCGCAGGCTTTAACATGGTCGTTAAGAATGCTGAGGGCGACATCGTTCTCGCAGATGACTGGGGCAAGGAAACTCAGGATAAGTTCTCAGATACGTTTGCTGAATTTATGAACACAAAGAACGGCTTCAACGGTTCCACAAACGCGTTCCAGGAAGGTAGATCCCTCTTCAAGAACGACCGTGCTAAGTTCGCTAAAACAGCAAGAGAGACAGCTGAGACCGAATACGGTATTCTCCCCGCTCCTAAGTTCAACGAGGCTCAGGAGAACTACTCCACATGTATCGGATTCCCTCACACTCTTTATGCAGTATCCGCATCCTCCACACAGCCTCAGAACGCAGCAGTAGCACTTGAGTCTATGGCAGCACAGTCCTACACAGAGATCACTCCCGTTCTCTTCTACGACGCACTCCAGCTCAGATACTCTCCTGAGGTTGATGACGCTATAACATTCGACATACTCAGAGAAACACTCTGCTTCGACGTCGGACGTATATACACAACTCCGCTTCAGAATCTCTCTTACAGCGTATTCAGAGATTGCGCTAGCAAGGGTTCTATGCACTTCAGCATTCAGTGCTCTTCCAAGACAGACCTTGCTAAGCAGCTCATCCAGCAGGTTATGGATGACCTCCTTGCTGCTCCCCAGTAATGGATCATCATAACTGAAATACATAGCGCCGCA
>JAZSLE010000042.1:0-2136 GCA_045535215.1 Eubacteriales bacterium | reverse complement strand
CAAGAGGTAATTTATGAAATACTTTGATCTTCACTGCGATACGGCACTGGCTATCGCGTTTAAAAATCACTCGCTTTACAGTAACTCGGATCACGTTTCAATTGAAAAGGCGAGAATGTTCAAAAAATACGTTCAGTCATTTGCTTTTTTTGCCCTCAAAAAGCTTTCTGACGAAGAGGCTTTTGAGGCGTTTAACAAAATGTATGACGCTGTTACAAAGCAGGCCGAGGAATTTTCGGACGACGTAGTTATAGTTAAAAATGCAGAAGAATATAAGCTTGCCGAGGAAAACGGTAAGATGATCATACTTCCTGCTATCGAGGACGCGAGAATACTTGCGGGAAACCTTGCCAGACTTGATGATATCAAGAAAAAAGGTATATGGTACCTTACACTCCTTTGGGGCGGAGACACCATAATCGGCGGATCTCACAATACCGAAAACGGACTTACCGATTTCGGAAATAGCGTTGTAAGAAGATGCTTTGAGCTTGGTATAGTTCCGGATATATCGCACGCATCCGAGCTTTCCGCAGAGCAGACGCTTGAAATAGCTTCCGAGGTCAAAAAGCCTATTATTGCATCGCATTCCAATTCATACACCGTATATTCCCACTCAAGAAACCTCAGAGACAGACACCTGAATACCTTGATGGAGCTTGGCGGAATCGTCGGAATTAGCCTTTGCGATGCACATATTGCGGATAAGGATCCCAGTACTACCTGTATAGATGACCTTGTAAAGCACGTTGAGTACTATATGTCGAGAGGAGCTCAGGATGCTCTTTGCATAGGTGCGGATTGGGACGGAACGTCACTTCCCTGCGACATGTACGATATTCGCGATGCAGGTAATCTTTACGAAAAATTACTTTCTATCAATTATAATGAAGATTCCTTGAAAAAGATATTCTATGAAAACGCCCGTCGTTTCTATTTGAACAACTTATAATTTAAAACATATACAAAAATACGGAGACATCAAAATGAAATACGTTAGCACAAGAGACATTTCAAAAGAAAAAACAAAATATTCATCCGCACAGGCAATAAAGCTCGGTCTTGCTTCGGACGGCGGCTTGTTCGTTCCCGACAGCATACCTTCCGTATCGCTTGAGTACATTTCAATGCTCGTTCCGTTGTCTTACCCCGAGCGTGCCAAAAAGGTTCTTGAGCTTTTCCTTACCGAATATTCCGATGAGGAGCTTGAATGATGCTGCAATGAGGCATATTCCGAGGAATCCTTCCGTGGCGGAGCGGCTCCCGTAAGAAAGATAAACGACGAATTGCACACACTTGAGCTTTGGCACGGACCTACCTGCGCATACAAGGATATGGCTCTTCAGATCATGCCCAAGCTTCTTTCCGCAGCTCTTACTAAGACCAATGAGAAAAACGGAACTCTCATACTTGTTGCAACCAGCGGCGACACCGGAAAGGCTGCACTTGAGGGCTACAAGAACGTTGGCGGCATAAATATTATGGTATTCTATCCCAACGACGGAGTAAGCACCGTACAGAAGCTTCAGATGGCATCGCAGACCGGAGATAACGTTAACGTATGCGCTATAAACGGTAATTTCGATGATGCGCAAAACGGTGTTAAGGCTATATTCTCCGACAAGGAGTTTGCTAAAAAGCTTCTTGCGGATAAGGTAATACTTTCCAGCGCGAACTCCATAAACTGGGGCAGACTCGTTCCGCAGATCGTATACTACTTCTCCGCATATGCTGATCTCGTTGCAAACGGATCTGTCTCTCTCGGAGAAAAGGTAAATTTCTGTGTTCCCACAGGAAACTTCGGAAATATTTTTGCGGCGTATATAGCAAAGCTTATGGGACTTCCCGTTGTAAAGCTTATCTGCGCGTCCAACACCAACAACGTACTCTACGATTTCTTTGAGCGCGGTGAGTACAATAGAAAAAGAGATTTTTATTCAACTATATCGCCTTCAATGGATATCCTCATTTCAAGCAACCTTGAAAGACTTCTCTACTTCGTTTGCGGAAGCGAAAAGACACGTAAGTATATGTCCGCTCTCGCTGAAAACGGCAGATACGAAGTGGATGCAGAGGATATGAAGACGATTAAGGAGACGTTCGTAGGTCTTTGGGCTGACGAAAAGCAGACCGCAA
>JAZSLE010000066.1:0-3329 GCA_045535215.1 Eubacteriales bacterium | reverse complement strand
ATACAATATCATCGGCAAAGCCAAATAATCGAAAAGGAGTCGCAATTTGCGGAATTAAGATTATGAAAATTACACATGACGTGCACAATCATTCTCTTCTTTCATCTTGTTGCTACGATCCGGTTGCAACAATAGAGAACTTTGTCAAGAAGGCCATTGAACTTGAGCACAAGGTGTTCGGTATATCGAATCACCTTTGGGACGAAAAGGTTCCCGGCGCGAGCGCTTGGTATCAAAAGCAGATGATAAATTACGGACTTGAGGCGAGAAATTCAATTCCGAAGGACACGGGAGACGTAAAGGTCCTTATCGGAACGGAATCCGAATACCTCGGTTCTACAGATACACTCGGTATTCTTGCGGAAACGGGTGCGAGATTCGACTACGTGCTCATTCCTCACACACATACCCACATGAAGAATTTCGTAATAAACGAAATGCCTCAGGTAAAGGAATACCGCGAACTTATGGCTGAAAAGGTCGGCAAGGCGTTTCCCGAACTTTCGATACAGCAGGCGAAGAAGATGGCTAATTCCATCTCCAACGCTGACGTTGAAGTACTTGCGGGCATCGACGTTGAGGATATAATCAAATATCACGTTGATTTTATGGTAACGTCCTTCCATCAGCTTATGAACAACGCAGAGTTCATAAAGCTTGCAAAGACTGTGCCTACCTCGATCGCACATGCGTTTAACCCCGGCGGATACAACGCCGAAATAAGATACCGCATGATGGATTCGATCACCGACGAGGATTTCCTCTCCTGCTTCGAGGAAGCAAAAAAACTCGGCGTTTACATCGAGATCAACACAAGCGCATTTGCACTCACGGCTAACAACTACGAAAAGGAAACCGGAATAAGAATGGCTAAGCTTGCTAAGCAGGCGGGATGCCAGTTCACATTCGGTACCGACTCACACTCACTTGCAGGGCTCAGCACAATTCGAAAGGGTGACGATATCTCCGAGATATGCGGCATTACTGAAAGTGACCTTGCAGACTACGTAAGATAAAAATAATGTGCCTATCCCCCTTTGCTGTTACTCTTGTTCTTCCACTCGAAATTGAAAAATTGCGTTTTCGCACTATCTGTTTCTATTCGTTTGGACTTCAACTGTCTCGGTAAAGGGGGAATCTGCATATTTTTTGATGTATTTCTGCATCAGGGTATATGTGATGAAAGGATGTGTTTACTATTTTACCACTTGATAAACCTACTGAACAGATAAAAAGTATATTTGAAAAGAATAACGCTAACTATGAAAGCGTAGACGTTGCACTGAGGCTTGATATGAATATAGACAGCAATTTCGGAAATTTCTGGCTAATGCTAGACTTCCAAAATAAGCTTCTTTATCGTATCGACGTTGACGCGGAGCACCTTGAAGTTTTGTCAATGTCCGACTACTCCAAAACGTACATCGACAGCTATACGACCTCTAACAGGTTGCTTTCATACAAAAAAAGCGAGGACGGCTCCGATGAATATACCGTTGTTCTCGGAAACTGTACGAATGCCTGCAAGTCTAAGCTTCTTGCATTCGTGTCGATATGGGAAAGACATTCCAACGGCATATCGGTAACAGGGGATGACCCCATATTCGAGCAATTCAATGCAAAGTGTCCGAAGTGCGGTAAGATATATGAGGATCAGCAAAGAAAGATATGCAAGCACTGCCTCAACAAAAAGGGAACTATAGTAAGAATGCTGTCTTACTTCAAGCCGTTCAAGGCACAGCTTGCAATAGTGCTTGTTTGTATGCTGCTTTCGTCCGCAATATCGCTTTTGACACCTATTCTAAACGGTAAGCTACTGTTTGACCAGGTAATAAGCAAGCCCACATACAATGAAAGCGGTGAAATGATCACAGGCGCGCTGCATGAGGCAAAGTACGTATACATCGTTGTCGGAATTATCATAGTATTGGCTATTCTCTCGCTGGCGGTAAGTATAACGCAGAACAGAGCCAACGCATACATGTCTACCCGTGTTACGAGAAATATGAAAAACGATATCTTCCGTGCAATGAGCAAGCTTTCTCTTTCGTATTTCAATCAGAATCCTACGGGAAAGCTCAACAACCGTGTCAATTACGATGCCGTAAGAATAAGAAACTTCTATATTGACGGTATACCGTATTTCATTGTTCATCTTCTGAACTTTATAGGACTTACGATATTCCTTTTCTCAATAAACTGGAAGCTTACTCTTATAGTGTTTGTCCCCGTACCGATAATAGTTGCCATCTTCAGAATAATGCTTCCCAAGCTTTGGAGAATGTACAACAAGCAATGGAGACATTCATCCTCGCTAAACGCATTTCTCGGAGACTCGCTGAACGGAATCAGAGTTGTAAAAGCCTTTGCAAAGGAAGAGGACGAGAGCCATCGCTTCTACAAGTACTCCACAAATCTTTTCGAAGCAAACCTTCAGACAAATATCGTTTCACTGACAATATTCCCGGTAGTAAGCCTTCTTATCGGTATATCGAGCCAGGCTATCTGGGGATTCGGCGGTATAAACGTTATGAACGAATATATGACGTACGGAGATCTTACGACGTACCTCGGATACGTCGGAATGATATTCGGTCCCTTGAACTTCTTCTCGACCTTTACAAACCTTCTCACAGATACCATGAACTCTGCAATGAGAATGTTTGAAACACTGGACATGATCCCCGAGATAACAGAGGATAAGGATCCGGTTGATCTTAAGGACATAAAGGGAAGCGTGGAGTTCAAGCACGTATGCTTCCACTACAGCCCCAACCGTCCGATACTAAAGGATATCTCCTTCAAGCTCAATCCCGGAGATCATCTCGGTCTCGTAGGACACACAGGAAGCGGAAAGAGCACGATTGCTAACCTTATAACGAGAATGTACGATACCGTTAGCGGAAGCGTAAAGATAGACGGCGTAAACGTAAAAAAGATAAAGACCGAATGCTTGCGCAAGAACGTTGCGATAGTATCGCAGGAGGTATTTCTTTTCAAGGGAACTATCGCCGAAAACATAAAGTACGCGAAGCCTGAGGCTACTATGGACGAAGTCGTTGCCGCTGCAAAGGCCGCTAACGCTCACGACTTTATTTTAAACCTTCCTGAAGGCTATGAAACAATGGTCGGTATAGGCAGCAGATCTCTTTCCGGAGGAGAAAGACAGAGAATATCCATAGCAAGAGCTCTCCTGCTCTCACCTCAGCTTCTCATACTTGACGAGGCTACTGCGGCCATGGATACCGAGACCGAAAAGCTTATAAGCGAGGCAATAGATAAGCTTATAGTGGGAAGGACCACTATAACCATCGCGCACAGACTTTCCA
>JAZSLE010000179.1:0-4738 GCA_045535215.1 Eubacteriales bacterium | reverse complement strand
ACACTTGTCTCGCTTTGTCAATACCTTTTTCGAAAGTTTTTTGCCTTTTCTTTGGGTTTTTTCGCTTAACTGTGGCTTTTCTCTTGCCGCCCTCTTGGACAGCTCGTATATTATACCACTTTATTTCTCGTTTGTCAAGGGGTTTTTTTGAGTTTTTTTCATTTTCAGCGCTTTTTATTTCATCGCCAAGTCCTTTTCGCTTGTTTTGGCTATTTTGCACATACGATGAAAAATCTTTCAATCGAAAACACGTATAGATATGTTTTTTAAATAGGAAAATATAATCAAAGCCTTAACCGGAGGAATCATGTTTGTAATATTTATACGTACCGTAATTCTCTTTATACTTTTGAACACCGTCGTAAGACTTATGGGAAAGCGACACATGGGAGAGCTTGAGATAGGCGAGCTTGTAACTACACTTATGATATCCGAAATAGCCACTCTGCCTCTGCAGGACCCGGGCATCCCATTTTCCTTCGCACTCTTCTCCGTACTGACTCTTATGGTGCTTGAGATAGCCTCATCGTTCATTCTCACCAATCTGCCCGCTTTAAAGAAGCTGGTAACTCCCGGACCAAGCATTATAATCAACAAAGGCGTCGTGGATCAAAAGGAACTGAAGCGTCTGAGGATCTCCGTGGACGAACTGATGAGTGTGCTGCGTCAAAGCAACGTATCCGACATCAAGGACGTAAATTATGCGATAATGGAGCAAAACGCAAAAATAACCGTAATTCCAAAAGCAAGCGCCGCACCTCCTCCCGCGCGAGACACAAACGCTACCGTGGAAGAGGTCGGAATTCCGCACATAATAATATCAAACGGAAGAATAGATACACTCAATATGTCACGTCTTTGCAAGGACCGCGAATGGCTCAGGCGCATACTGAACGAAAACAAATGCTCAAGCAAGGAGGTATTTCTGCTTACGGTAGACGACCTTGATAACATAAACCTCATAAAAGCAGATAAGAACCCATGAAAACATTTATATTTTCAACCGCACTCTTTCTCATTATAATATGTCTGACCGTCATAAACTCGGTCTATATATCCAAGACTACCGAAAAATTTGCAAATATACTGAATGAATTTCCTGCCGAGGTCTCTGCAGACCTCATTCCGCTTTCAAAAAAGCTGAAAAGCTACTATGCGCAAAACAAATTTTTCATAATGCTGTCAAATCATCACAGTAAGGTAAACGAAATAGACAGGCTTCTGCAGCTGATGGAAGCAGGTATTCGTTCGGAGGATCAATCCATGTACGAAGAGGCGCGTGTCAGCCTTTACGAAGCCAACTCGCGCCTTCTGGAATTCAATAAGATCTCATTGTCGGGAATATTGTGATCAGATAACGATAACCGTTCCCGAGGATATCCTATGCAAACGATCCTTCATTATTTCCTTCATATACGTATATTGCTCATCACCTGTGCAGTGCCCGGTATAGAACGTAGCCTTGCTTTCAAGCAGTCTGTCCGCGTTACGATGAAGTTTTTCCCTTCCGTCGCTGTCAAGCTCTATCTTTGAATAATGGAATCCACCCACCACAACGTCGGGAGAAAGTGCTTCGGTTATATTAACTACGCCCTTGTGCGAGCATCCGCTTATAACGACGTTTCTTCCGCTTTCCTTTATGCAGAGATAGTGCTCGTGTCTAAAGGTATCGTCTACTCTCTCTCCACCGACAACCATCGAAAGACCGAACGGCTCCGTCTTTTCGCCTCCAATCGTTCCATTGCACGAGTAAAGAGAAAGCTCGTCGTCTATCTTAAGCTCATCGCCAATCAAAACGAGTCTGTTGTTTTCCTTCAAACGCTTGTCAAGTCCTATATACTTTTCCTTATCCGAATAGTACTCACCAAAGACATTTTCGTTAACGTAAACCGATGCTTTGGAGTTACGCTCAAGAAATCTCAAAAGCCCACCTCCGTGATCGTAATGCCCGTGAGAAAGAAACGCAATGTCAACGCTTGAAAGATCGACTTCGATAGCATCCGCGTTCCTCTCAAAAACGGTTGTCTGCCCCATATCGAACAATATTCTGTGCTTCTTCGTCTCTATGTAAAGAGACAACCCATGCTCACACACAAAGCTGTCGTTTATTGCCGTATTCTCGCACAAAACCTTTATGATCATATAATTTATCCTCCAAAAAGTTAAACGGAGTATATCCGTCGACACCGTATACAATTATATCACACCACCACACTTTTGTCAACAAAAAAGAGGATGCACGCATCCTCTTTTATTTAATATTAAAGCTCAAAACCGCATCGGAATCCAGATCGCACTTATGCATATCGAGAACGAACGGACGGTAAGAGTCCTCACTAAAGCAGCAATAAATTCCCTTCGTGGCATTCATACAGCAGGAATAATGCGTATAATGATGCTCTCCCCTTTCTGTCACGACGGCACCACGAGGTACGGCAGTAGCGTAAAGAACTCTAAAAAAGTGAGCCACACTCTTCTCCTCATCCATATCCGAAAACTTCTCCGTCACCATACACAAAAATGCACTTCTTACAAATCGGCTTGAGGATGAATATCCTCCCGGAAGTCCGCAAGTTCCACTTCCGTTACCGCCGGAGAGCTCATCGGATACAACCGAAAAAGCATTGCTCGCAGGCTTTGCCGAAAGATTACGAAATTCGGACAGGTAAAGCATCTGCACGTCAAATGTCGGATCATTCGTAAGCGTGCGCACGGGATCATCGTAAATAAAGAGCCCGTCGCGGGTGGACTCTATAACGATAGATCCACTCTTGTCTGCAACGTGCCAATGCAGCGGAGTAAGCGGAATATCACTTGAATACGGAATATTAGATATATTCGTGTTCTCCATCAACCGTCTCACCTCCGCAACAGACGCACATTGAGATAACAGCCACAACGGAAGCTCATATGGGCTTACATTATATTTTCCATCCGCTTTTTCATTTGAATAATACGCATTTGCGCGAAGCTCAAGTCCCGCAAAGCACAAACCGACCTCGTTTATACAATCGGCATACAAGGGATACCCGTCTACGATCGCCGCAGTACCCATAATAGCATAGTGAGATGGAATATCAACGCCGCAACGGAAGGACAGCTTCATACTGCGCGGTGTTATAGCGACCCGATCGCATCGTGATGCGGTAACGTCCATATTTCTTCCAAAATACATATCCTTAAATTTCAGCGCAACACTTGTACACATATTTCCTCCAAATAAAAAAGCGAGTATAATATTATTATACCCGCCGTATAAGTGTCCGATTCAATACGTTATAAATCTCACCATTATTTAATTTCATAAACGTCGGAATCCGTCTCCTTGACGTATCCCGCAAAGGAAAATCCGAGCTTCTCCAGAAGACGCTTGCTCACCTCGTTCATAGGGTCGACGTAGCACGTAGGTATCATTCCGGGGCAGCGCAGCTTAACGTCATTCAATACAGCCGTCATAGCCTCATATGCATAACCCCTTCTTTGATGCTTATACGAAACCGTATATCCGAAGATAACGCGATCACCTTCAAAGAACACGGTCAGCTCCCCTATCATTTCTCCGCCTTCAGTCAACTCAAGAGCAAAGATATGCCTTTGATTCATATACGGAACGTCGTTCGTCCTCGCAGAGATAAACAGCTTTATTTTATCAAGCTCCTTAAGCTGTCCGCGTTGATATCTTGCACACACGTCGTTGTTTCGGTAATCCCACATTACCTCCGCGTCGCGCATCTCAAGATTTCTCACCGTCAAGTGCTCGGTATGTAAAAGCACCTTGTTCATAGCATCGTCTCCCAAAGTTTATTTTCTCGAGGAGATTATACCACACGCAGCACGCGTTGTCAATACAATTTCCACAAAAGCCGCATTATGCCGTAAAAATTGCTATAACTCCGCTGACCGCCATAAACGCATACACACATTTTTTGATCAACGGAGGGCTGAGCCTCTTGTACAGTGCCTGACCGCAAAGCGTTCCGACAAGCATAGCCGCCGCAACGGGAAGTATCATAAGAAGAACGTTATCCGTAACAAGCCCCTTTGACACTCTTATGCCGGTCACAATAACGTTAGAAACAGCAAAGAACGCCTGTATGGTAGCAACGTAATCGTCGGTACTCTCACTGTTTGTGCTCATAAAGTAAAGCACCATCGGGGGACCGCCCATTGAAAGCAGACCCGACATCGCGCCCGAAACACCTCCCGCGACAAGAGCAGCCCAAAGCGTCGGGCGAATCTTAAGCTTACTGTTGAAAAAGAAGAAATATATGCTGAGCACAACAAGCGCCACACCCAATATTCTCTTCAAAAGAGACGTATCCAGCATTGTTACGAGACCCGTCGCAAGATAACTCGTGACCGTATAGGTTATTAAAGGTACGAAAAGCTTAGAAAAGCGTATATTTTTTCGCATAGTGAAAGCCACGTAAGCGGACGATATAAGCGAAATAATGCTTGAAAGCGCCGTAGCCTCACTATATGCTAAAAGGTAAGGAAATACCATCATAACGATTATTCCGTAACCGAATCCGCTGACTCTTTGCACAAATGCGCCGACAAGCGATATAGACATACACAAAATGATCGGTACGATCTGCTCTGCATTCATATTTGTTCCCCCCTTTTTCAAAAATGAAGCAAAAAGCTCCGATGGAAACCATCGGAGCCATGGCGCGGCGTAAGGGATTCGAACCCCTGACCTTTTGGTTCGTAGCCAAACACTCTATCCAGCTGAGCT
>JAZSLE010000054.1:0-2868 GCA_045535215.1 Eubacteriales bacterium | reverse complement strand
CGGAGTAAGACAAACGTTAGGCATTGCCTTTATCTCGTAGTAGGGATGGTCTGTCGGCATAGGCTCCGTTGAGTAGGCATCGGCTCCGAGGAAGCCTATCTTTCCGCTTTTAAGCGCACTTGCGACCGCATTTTCATCGGTAACTCGGCCTCTTGCGACATTGATGAGCACAACGCCGTCCTTCATGAGAGCTATCTCTTTTTCTGAGATCATGCAATTCGTTTCCCCATTGAGTGGGACGTGCAGGCTGATTATATCCGAGCTACACAAAAGCTCCTCAAGTGAAACGCACTCATCTCCTTCGATGGGAGTCTTCTTGTATATCTTCACGCTGCATCCGAGTGCTCTTGCAACGTCTGCCACGCGCTTACCTATATTCCCGTATCCGATAATGCCCCACGTTTTGCCGTAAAGCTCGTGGTATATGGGAGTGAGGATATTCTGAACCTTACCTGCAGAATATCTTCCGGAGGCGACCGATTCTCTGTATTCACCGAGATGAGTTACGGCATAGAGTGTCATAGCGACGGTAAGCTGGGCTACAGATTCGGAGGAATAGCCTGCAACGTTGCAAACGGCGATACCATTATTACGGCAATATTCGACGTCGATATTGTCGTATCCTGTCGCGGCAATACATATGAGCTTCAGTGACGGTGCCTTGGCGAGGATCTCTCCGTCAAGCTTTACCTTATTTATAACGCACACGTCCGCTCCGTCAAGACGCTCTGCAATCCTGTCTCTCTCGGTCAGACCGTATACCTCGGTCTCCCCGATGGCAAGTATGGGTGAAAGGTCTATATCCTCTCCCAAGGTGGCGCTGTCAAGAATTCTTATTTTCATATCCTACCTCGTTGGTGTCGTTTTGTTACTATATTATAACACTACTTTTTTGTGTTGTCAATACGCAACCCGGTAACTTGATATGTAATTTTGACCAAATCTATTGACAATCGACACTTTTCGTGCTATAATTATAGGGAGTATACAAATTTTATGTATGCGAACACTGTCTTCTAAAATTATTAAAGAGCAAAGGTTTGATTTTGATGAATATTCCATTTACCTCTACTCCAAAAAAGATAATAATTTCAGCCATATCACTGGTTTTGGCGTTCTACCTTATCATCTCATTGGCACCTATGCCCGCATCGGCTACTCCTGTAACGGGAACCTATATGACTACCGATGCACTGAGACTCAGAGAGGGGCCCAGCACGTCGTCCGACATAGTAAACGGAACAGTAATTCCTAAGAACTCTACGATAATAATAACCTCGTTTACGGACGACTACGCATGGGGAAGCACCTCATACAACGGCAACACCGGTTGGGTTTCCATGGAGTACGTAAACAAGATAGCGGACGGCTCGGTGGCAATCAGCAAGACCGGATCCGAGGTCTGCGCAGAGATAACCAAGGCTTATGCGGTAATGAAAGCTAAATTCGGATCCTACTCCGGATGGTGCGGACAGTACGTAAAGGATATGCTCAATCAGCTCAAGGTCGGTCTTTACGGAAGCGGAAGCCTTAACGGTAACCAGTGGATGCACACACTAACTACCGACGCGGTTACTCCATACGGCTACAAGCAGGTCAAGTACTGGGGTAAAAACTGCGTTCAGGATATTCTTGACGCAAACGGAGGCATTGCCTACAACATCGTTGTTTCCTACAACATTCAGAGCGGACAGTATGCAAAATACGGTCACGTGCTGTTTATAAACGCGATAATCGACAACATGGTATACTATTCGGAGAGCTTCAGCACCTCAAGAGGTGCAGAGGGAGTTCCGCAGGTATATTCGCTCAGCAACTTCCTTAACTATTATAGCCGTTACGAAACGATCGGAGCTATACATATGACGACCGGCGAGACGTTTCAGCCGGTAAGCGGAACAAGAATAGAGAGCGTTGCTTCATCGAAGTGCATAACGATGCAAAGCTCTAACGGATCAAGCGATTACAACGGATCCAAGGCGATGATAAACGCGTCTCTCGGATTCTCCACAAGACAGGCATTCCATTTTGAGCCTACGTCAAAGCCCGGCGTATTCTCTATAAGATCCGAGGCATCCGAGACGAGAGTTCTTGCGGCTACAAATGCATCTGAGGTTGAAGGAAGCGAAGTATCCCTTACCACATATACGGGCCACGCTTCACAGGAATGGTACTTCCAGCTGATCGATGCTGCGACGTACAAATACGTCATAAGATCGCGCGCAAATCCCGAATATGTTCTCACTGCTAACGGAACCACCGAGGACTCGGGAGTAAGCATACAAAAGTATTCAAGCAATAACACGCGTCAGGTATGGAAGATACCGACGAGTGAGGATCTGACGTGCCGAGTTGAAAAGGTGGAGATCATTCCCTCCTCTATCACGATAGCGACAGATACCGACAAGGCGCTTACGGTAAACGTTTTCCCGTCGTTCGCAACGAATGCGCAGATCACATGGTCCTCGGATAATAAGAACATCGTAAGCGTTCAGGGTGGAACGATAAAGGGCGTATCCAAGGGTACGACGATAATCCGAGCAACGCTGAAGGACGGAAGTTTGTTCGGAGTATGTACCGTAACCGTAAAGGATGAGCTTACCCTTCTCGGTGACGCCAACAAGGACAACGCGGTCACAGCATTGGACTTCAACGTAGTATCCAGATATCTCTCGGGAGCTTTGTCCGATGCGGAAATGAATATAGAAAATGCGGACATAAATCGTGACGGAAAAATAGACGATACCGATTTCAACGAATACGTTAAGTATTTCAGCGGAAACACGGATTGCATTCTCTATAAAGAGCACGGTAAACCCAACTGAGTTTATTTTGCGGCGATTGGACATCCGGTCGCCGCATCTTCAT
>JAZSLE010000204.1:0-6133 GCA_045535215.1 Eubacteriales bacterium | reverse complement strand
GTGTTGTTTATTTTTACAAATTCTGCTCTACGGCAGCCCCCCAAGGGCGGCCTTTTTTTCTTATTTTACGGGCGTTATTTTTGATACTGTAATTGATCCGTCACTTGCTTTTTTGCCCTCTACGTCGTACTCATTGCCCACCTCGAGAATGAACGGAAGCGAAGGATCGACCGTTATCTGTACGGTGTATACGTCGTTGTCTGAACGGATGTAGTATACCGTGTTTCCGCCTACGGTGGCTACGGCAATATCGTCCGCCTTTATCCTTACTACGTTGGGAAGTTCGGGCTCGGGCTCCTTCGTGTCGTCCTCAATTATACCGGACGCCTTAAGCATACGGAGATAGTCGTCCATCGCTCCTGCCAGAGTGTCCGAAACCCCGACCGTCTGGTAGTTGGAAACCGCAACGAACGAGTACATCTTTACGAGCCCCGCGTTGTCCTTAAGGCTGATAAAGTAGGTGGGAACGTTTTCAATGTATATCAGTATCGGGAAGGTCGCAGTGTAGTTCTTTTCCTGCACCGCACCCTTTGCCGAATCCATGGCGGAATATTCCTCGGCGCCGTTTATAGGATAGGTGCGAGCCTGCTTCGTACGAAGGTTTACAAGCAAGAATCCGATGTTGGATTCATCCGCAACGACCGACGTGATTCCCGTGTAGAGCCATACGTCATCGTCTATCGCGAGATAGTTGTATCCGTTTGTCGTAACAACAACGTTCTTTTGCGAGAATATCGAGTTGAGGAATCCGTTTGTGAGCGTGCCCCAGTTGTCTGCCTGCTCGATTATTATCTCGGAGGAGTATACCGTGTCTATCCACTGAGGAACTTCGCTTATCTTGTAGTCGGTAAGATTACCTGTTATCGCGTCGCAAAGAATGATGCCCGCAATGTCCTTGCCTCCGACTATTCCTATCGTGTAAGTGTAGTACGGAAGTATCCAGTAGGGACGTCCCTCGTCGTCTATCTCGAACGAGACGTTGTTGATCATCTTTGTGGGATAGTTGAATCGAACGTGCCTCATAAGGTCGCGTGTAAAATATTCGGACGGCGAGTACTTCATGCCATCCTCAAGCTCCACAAGCTCGGCCGCTTGCGTCGCCATGTCAACCTTTACGTAGTACGGAATGCCTCCCTCCGCGTTGAATGCCCACTTTATAAAGTCGGCGTATTGAAGCGGAAGCACCCTGAACGGTTTTTCGTTGAAGTTTATCTGCGTGTTGTAGTCCGAAAGAGTGAACTGCGAAACCAACTCAACGACCTCGCCAATCTTTCTGTTGGCAAGCCTTGTCGCCGTGCTTTTGTCAACTACGGGTATCTGTGAAAGCGGTATCTGCGCTATGTCTGTCGCAAAGTCGCTCTCCTCTACCTTCATCATGGACTGATACGCCGATGCGTTGAATACCTTAGACGAGGTGAAGAAGCATACGAGCGTAATGAGTATAGCTATGATTCCGATAACTGTAAGCGCGATCTTCATCTCCTTCGGAAGTTTGATTCCCGTGATCGTGTGTATCGGGTCACCGTATACGTGCGTCTTGCCCGACGACTTCTTTTTTTTCGCCGCAACAATGTCGGTCGCGAAGAAGATGAGAATGTACGCTATCGCAAGTAAGAGCACCATTGACCAAAGCTCTACCGACCTCCAGTTTATCGCGGGAAGTGCGAGATAGAAATATAAAAAGCCTATTATGACCGTCAGTATCGAAGAAACAACGTGTCTTTTAACCATTTAAGTTCTCCTTTCAAATGTAAATTCAAATATAAAAGCACCGTCGCAGGCTTTCCCGCGACTCTGTCACCGTATATATATATATTATACCCCACAAATGCCGATTTGTCAAGATGGATGGGAATTAAAAGTGGGTTGTGCAGGCGCATTGTGAAAACAACAAAGCCGCCGGCAAACGCCGACGGCTTTACTGGCACCCGCAACGGGAATCGAACCCATAACTAACCCTTAGGAGGGGTTTATTATATCCATTTAACTATGCAGGCATATATTTACCATAAATATATTATACCACAAAGAGCGGTAAAATGCAATAGCTTTGGAAAATATTTTAACCCCTCGACGCCGTTACGCTCCAAAAAGGAAGTACACGACGCCGTATATCATTCCCGCACATATGCCGTAGAGAATGACAGGACCCGCGACGGTGAAAAGCTTCGCGCCCACTCCGAGGATCGGGCCCTCTGCCCTGCTGTCTATCGCGGGCGACGACATAGCGTTCGCAAATCCGGTTATCGGCACGAGAGTTCCGGCACCCGCAAACTTTGCTACCCGATCGAAGATCCCGATGCCCGTAAGCAGAATGGCGATAAAAACAAGAGTAGACGACGTCAACGTGCCGACGATCGCCGTGTCCTCTATCCCAAGAATGCCCCAAAGCGTGCTCAAGCCTTCCGCGAAAAGGCATATGCCTCCTCCGACGATAAACGCCCTTATGCAATTTTTTAAGCACGGCGACCGCTTCGCTCTCGCCTGCGCAAATTTTCTGTAATCCTTTCCGCTTATGTTCATACGTACCTCCGTATTGCCTTTTTGAATACAGTATTTCCCGCACTGTCGCTCCTTATGTAAAAAAATCATAAATTTTTTGTTTTACTATTTACTTTCGCGGAATTTTGGTGTATAATATAATGTGTATATCTATATATTTTAAAGTTATGCGGAGGATATGAACGCAATGGCTGATTGGAACGGAATAAAAAAAGATATAAAGAAAACAGCCGGCGAGATCGGCAAGGAGCTCACGAAAATGGGCGAAAAAGCGGTAACGAGTCTCAAACTGAACAGTATGAAGATAGAGCTTTCCGAGCTTTTTGAGGAGCTTGGAAGAATAAGCTATAAAAAGCTTCGCAGCGAGTCAGGCGACGGCCCAGAGCAGAGCAGTGCAGAGGACATCGCGGTAATAATAGCGAAGATAGACGAAAAACGCAGACAGATAAAGGCGCTTGAGGAAGAGATAGGCAATAAAAAATAATATGAACAGCAACGTAAAATGGATGTTTGCGTCGGATATTCACGGCGACGCGGAATGTGCAAAAAAGCTTTTTGAGGCATACGACAGAGAGGGCGCGAAAAAGCTTATTCTCCTTGGAGACCTGCTTTATCACGGCCCGAGAAACGACCTCCCGAGCGGATACGCTCCCAAGAAAACGATAGCGCTTCTCAACGAAAGAGCGGGAGAATTGATGTGCGTCAAGGGGAACTGCGAGGCAGACGTTGATTCTATGGTGCTTACCTTCCCGATAGAAGCGGAATATGCCCTGCTCTCACTTGAGGGAAGGACCTGCTATATCGCGCATGGCCACCGAATAGGCGAGAACAATACGGCATCGCTTTTAAGCGGGGATATACTCATAACCGGTCATACTCACGTCTACAAGGTAAAGGAGCTTGACTCCGGTGTGCTATATATCAACCCCGGCTCTGTCTCTCTCCCGAAGGAGGGAAAGGAAAAGACCTATATGACCTACGAGAACGGTGTCTTTGAGATAAAGGCATTGACAGACGGAAAAACACTTCTCTCTGCGGATATAAGACGTTAACAGTACGAAAGAAAGGCCCGGACGGAAAAATGGGAAAAATAATAGCCTTCGCCAATCAAAAGGGCGGAGTTGGAAAAACAACGAGCGCGGTAAATATCGCCGCATCACTCGGAGTAATGGGCAAAAGTGTGCTCATAATAGATCTTGACCCTCAGGGTAACACAACGAGCGGACTCGGAGTTGCAAAGAAAACGCTTCGCACCTCCGCAAGAGAGCTTCTCGTCAGCGCGGAAAGTAAGGAGCAGGTCGCGGATACGGTCATCGCTACCGAATTTGACGGTCTCTCACTCATCCCCGCGAATAAGGCGCTTGCAGGAGCTGAGTTCGACCTCTTCGATATGGACGACCCCGAATTCAGACTCAAGAACGCGCTTTCACACGTGAAGGACGATTACGATTACATAATAGTTGACTGTCCTCCCTCTCTCGGAATGATAACCGTAAACGCACTCACCGCGGCGGATGGCATAATCATACCGATGCAGTGCGAGTTCTACGCCCTTGAAGGACTGTCCCAGCTCGTGCTCACCATAAATAAGATACGCCAATCCTACAACAAGGGACTGTGCGTGTGCGGTATACTTATTACCATGTACAACGGTAGACTCCTTCTCTCTAATCAGGTAATGAACGAGCTGAAGAAGCACTACAAGGACAAGCTCTTTGCAACTCCCATATCAAGAGGAGTAAAGCTTGGCGAGGCTCCCAGCTTCGGAGTTCCCGTTTACTATCACGATAAGAACTGCAAGGCAACCTACGAATATATGTCGGTCGCAAAAGAGCTTACCGAAAGAATATGATAAAACCGAAAGGAAAAGGATATGGCAAAGAATAAAGGACTCGGAAGAGGTCTTACGTCCCTGTGGGACGATAATATGCCCTCTCTCGGTGTTATCGGTGGTTCCACACCCAAGAACGCGGCAGTAAGCCTCAGAATATCCGAGGTAGAGCCGATGAGCAGTCAGCCGAGAAAGGTGTTCGATCCGGAAGCGCTTGAGGCACTTTCAAGATCGATAGCCGAATGCGGCGTGCTTCAGCCGATAATAGTAAGAGAAAACCGTGCGTACGAGGGTACGTACGAAATAATTGCGGGCGAGCGCAGATGGAGAGCCGCAAAGGATGCGGGCCTCACCGAAATACCCGCGATAGTGCTTGACGCCGACGATCTCAAGGCGGCACAGCTCGCGCTCATAGAGAACATACAGAGAGAAGACCTTAACGCCGTAGAAGAGGCGTGCGGATACAAGGCGCTTATAGAAAAGTTTGATCTTACGCAGGAACAGGTAGCCGAAAAGGTGGGATGCTCCCGCTCGAGCGTAACGAACTCACTCAGATTGCTTGATCTTCCGGGCGAGGCACTTGATATGCTTGAGAACGGACAGATAAGCGCAGGCCACGCGAAGGCACTTCTCACACTCAGAAATGACGACGATATCGTGATGCTCGCGAAGAGAATATTTGCAAAGGGAATGTCGGTAAGAGATACCGAGGCTACCGTAAAGCGCATTCTCAACGCGAAGACTCGCACGGTTCAGGAGGCAGACGTTCAGACCGCGGTATACCTTAAGGACGTCGAGGACAGAGCGTCGGTCGCTCTCGGCCGCAGAGTGCGTATAACCAACACTCCGAAGAAGAAAACTGTAGAGCTTTCGTTTGAGAACGACGACGATTTCACGTACATACTCAGAAAGCTTTGCGGAGACGACTTCTTCAGTTCGGACAGATAAGAACAGCAAAAAAACGCTGATAATATAAACTATATAAACATTTGAATGAAAGGCAATAGATATGTTAGACATCAAACTTATTAAGGAAAACACCGAAGAGGTGCTCACAAGACTTGCAAACAAGGGAAAGGATGCAAAAGAGGAGATCGCAAGAATACTTGAGCTTGACGCAGAGAGAAGAGCGATCATCGTTGAGAACGAGAACCTTAAGGCAGAGCAGAATAAAACGAACAAACTTATCCCTCAGTATAAGAAGGAGGGCAAGGACGTATCCGAGATATTCGCAAGAATGAAGGAGCTTTCCGCTACAACAAAGGCAAACGACGAAAAGCTTAAAGCAGTAGAGGAGGAGCTCAACGAGATCATGCTCGGCCTTCCCAATATGCCCGACCCCGACCTCAAGCCCGGCGGCAAGGAAAACAACGAGCCTCTCCGTTACTACGGCGAACCCAGAACCTTTGACTTTGAGCCGAAGAATCACGTTGACCTTTGCACAAATCTCGGTCTTATCGACTACAAGAGAGGCGCAAAGCTCTCCGGCGCAGGCTTCTGGATCTATTCCGGACTCGGCGCAAGACTTGAGTGGGCTATACTCAACTACTTTATAGATTACCACATAGGAAACGGCTACGACCTTATGCTCGTTCCCCATATGCTTGGCTACGAATGCGGTCTTACAGCGGGTCAGTTCCCCAAATTCCAGGACGACGTTTACTGGCTTGAAACAGCAGAGGACGAGAGACGCAGATTTATGCTTCCCACAGCCGAAACCGCGCTTGTTTCGCTTCACAGAGACGAAATTCTTACAGAAGCTGACCTTCCCAAGAAGTATATCAGCTATACTCCCTGCTT
>JAZSLE010000186.1:0-2910 GCA_045535215.1 Eubacteriales bacterium | reverse complement strand
CGATCCGACTTGCTCATACGTCCTGAAGTGCATCGCTGAATGCGGCGATTCTCACAGACTCAAGCGCTCTTCCGTCATGAGAGGGATATACTGAGTAGGTATCTCCCGACTGAGCGAAGAAATCACCCGTCGAATCAAGATACGGATTGCAGAAATCGTAAGAATACTGCGAGAAGTAGAAATTGTATCCCCACTGCAAGAATCCTACGATGTCGTATTTGTAGAACGGAGCGCATATGCCTCTCGTTCTTGAACCCGGCATAGCAAAAAATCTGTTACTTACCCCTACGTTCTGGCTCGTACAGTAATAAGTCCACAAATTCTTAACGTCGTTTTCTATAAACGGGTCCATATGATTGCTGGACGGAATAGGCATATCAAGTATTCCCTGCTCGTAGAACTCAAATTTTGAAAGAGCGTCCATTATGTGATAGCCCTCGAGAAGATCCGCTACAACGTTTCTTGATGCCTTGTACTGCTCTATATGCTTGTGGTTAGGCTCGTCGGATATGTGGAAGTAGCATCTCTGATCGTCTCCTCTCGCCTTCATATGATCAAGAAATGCAGATACGAACGCACGAAGGAATACGGGATATTCTCCTACCGCCGCATCCGACTCCCATCCGAAGATCTTCTTTTTTTCTCCGTTTACGGTTGCAATGATCTTAGGAGCGTGCTCTGCTCCCCACTGAGTGAAGAAGTGTGATATCTCGAGGTACTTGATTCCGCATCTGTTGCACATTTCTATCCATCTGTCAAGTTTTTCAAAGCCGAATGAATACTTTCCGTCCTCAAGAGTAACGTCCACGAGCTGAACGGTAGGACGCTCTCCACCTACGTACGTATCGAGAGGCGGTGTAAACACGGGTGTCAGAAGCATATTGATACCGTTGCGGACAGCTACCTTAGCAAAGTTCTCAACGATCCTCCAATATCTCTCCGAGAAGACCTCGCAATCGTAATAGGTCGTAAGACAGTCGGTATGGAACCACTGAGTGACCGTCATCGTCTGCTCGGGAAGCTTCGCATCTATCACCTTGAGAGTAAAGCTGTGAGTCTGCTTTTCTTCGCCCACCTTAAAGGATACCGAGCAACCGTAGTTTCCGGGCTTCAATCCCTCAACCTCTATCCAATACGAGTGCGTCTGCATATATACAAGCGGTACTCTCGAAGGGTCGTTAAGGTCGTCTATAAGATCCGGGAAGAATCCGGGCTTCGTCGATATGTAATTTATGTCGTAGGACGTGCCTCTCAGCGCGGGCATAAGTGAAGGAACGTGCTTTACACGCTTTATCGTTATGTTTTCCATGGGAAGACCCTCGACCTCCAACGCACCGAAAATGCGATATCTTCCCGTACCTGCCCAATCCTTCTGTCCTACGCCCTTAACGGCAAGCTGGAAGGAAAAGCGCTCTCCGTCGAGAACGGATACCACCTTCGGCAGAAGAGTCAGATCTCCGAGATCAGCGTCGATCATACATTTTTCCATTGCGGGAACAAGTGCTGAAACAAACATAATACCTCCGTTATGTTCCGCATTATCGCGGAACAGTAAATAAATTTATTTGTCGCTTATCAATATTTTCTTGAGTATATCACAAAGCTCGTCCGAGCTGTGCGCTACATAGTCAGGCTCCATTGTGACAAGCAATGACTCCGGTCTGTATCCCCAAGTGACCGCGACCGATATCATTCCCGCGTTTTTCGCGGTAAGGATGTCAACTTCGCTGTCTCCGACGAATACGCTTCCCTCGTTCGTCGCGCCGACGCCTTCGAGAAGGCTGCTGAGCACCGTCGGGTCCGGCTTTTTAGGGTTACCCGGTATATGCCCCACCGAAAATACGAGGCTTTCCTTTCCAAAAAACTTATCGGTTATCGGGGAAACGAATTTGTCAGGCTTATTTGAATAAATGCCCACCGGAATATTCAAGGAAGCGAGTGTCTCGTACACCATGTCAACGCCGTCGTAGAGCTCGGTATCAAGAAAGACCGTGGCATACTGTACTAAGAATTCCTCGAGCATGTCCTCCACCTTTACACCGGCGGAAATAAGCCCGCGGTAGTTTGCCGCCTTGCTTATCAGCACAGACGCTCCGTTACCGATAAACTCCTCTGTCTTTTCCTTCGGCAAGGGCTCAGCACCGTATTTTTCAAGCGTGAGATCCACCGCCCTTACGATAGAAGACAGCGTATCCGATACCGTACCGTCAAGATCAAAAACAACGATCCTCTTCATCAAAACCTCCGCATCTTATACAATGAAAAAAACGGCATATGTAACGCTACCCCATTGTAACTAATACTCGATTGATTATATCATAAATTGCAAAACAAGTCAATAGGAATACCGCGTTTTTTTAAAAAACGGTCAAAATAGTTGCATTATGCACTAAATATTTTTTTATAAATCTCTTAAAATCGTTATTTCGTGTATTTAACTTGGCGGATATTTATGGTATAATATAATGTAAAACATTTTTGAAGCCTAAACTAAATTGAACGGGAGTGAATTATTTTGCAAAGACAGGATCTTAGAAACATAGCTATAATAGCACACGTTGACCACGGAAAAACAACGCTCGATGACGAAATGCTCAAGCAGGGCGGAATTTACCGTGACAATCAGGAGACCGTTACCCGTGTAATGGACTCGGGTGACCTTGAAAAGGAAAGAGGAATAACCATTCTTGCAAAGAATACGGCGGTACATTACAAGGACGTTAAGATAAATATTATCGACACCCCCGGACACGCAGACTTCGGAGGAGAGGTTGAGCGTATACTCAAGATGGTAAACGGAGTTATACTTCTTGTTGACGCGGCAGAAGGTCCTATGCCTCAGACCCGCTTCGTGCTCCAACGCGCTCTTGAGCTTAATCACAGAGTTATTATCGTTATAAACAAGATAGA
>JAZSLE010000070.1:0-2194 GCA_045535215.1 Eubacteriales bacterium | reverse complement strand
TGCTTGTCTACTTTGCAGGAAAAGCGTTGTTTGTATAACGGAGTAATCTATGTTAAGTATTCCGGACGATAAATATAAGGATACCTATTGTGAGCAATACACCGTAATGGCTCACGATATTGATGCAAAATACAGAGTAAGACCGTCTGTGTATCTTCGATATATGCAGGAGACCGCAAATCATCAGATGCGCGATTGTAGACCGACGTATACCGAGCTGTTCAACGACGGAAAATCATTTGTTCTGAGCAGAGTACACGTAAAGATACATAATCAGCTGCGCCAATACGACAAAATATTCGTTCAGTCTTGGCCTTCAAACGACAAGGGGCTTACCTTCACACGAAGCTACAGAATAATAAGAGACGGTGAGATCGTCGCAGAGGGAAGCTCCATGTGGGCTCTTCTTGACGTAAAAAATGGTGGCTTTATCCGATGCGACGGAACCTTGCTTCAAAATTATTACCACGCAGATAAGCTTGAGGGGCTTCCTTTGCGCTTCAGAATGCCTAAGGAGGAATTTACCTATAAGGGAAGCCGTAAGGTGTTCTATAACGACGTTGACGTAAACGGTCATATGAACAACACGAACTATCCTGACGCTCTTGCAAATTTTGTGGATGAGGCTATGAACGGCGAGCTTGAGTCAATGATCATAGACTACACTTCCGAGGCTCCTCTCGGAAGTGAGATGAACGTATACACGTATAGCGAGAATACCGAGGAGGGAAGCGTAAGCTTTGTTCGCTCTCTCATAGACGGAAAGGTAAACGCGGAAGCTCGCTTTGTATACAAATAAACAATAAAAAAGGGATAGCGAAGAATTTTCGTTATCCCTTTTGCTTTTATCTTATCACGGTGAACTTTTCCCACGGAATGTTTACCGGCTTTTTCTCTGTTATTATCTCGTCAACGTGCATAAGAAGAGGGAAGTCCTCAACGTCCACCTCGCCGCGAGACGCCTTTATCTTCAATGCCGCCGCAACGCGCTTTGCAACTACGAGCGATTCAAGTGTAACGCCCTTGAGAGCGTCAAGCGCCTCGTCGATCGTATTTCCTTCGCCGAGGAGTATTCCGACCTTACGGGTACGTCCGCCGTATACTGTAACGTAAAGGTCTCCCACACCTACAAAGTAGCTGTCCTCGTTGCCTCCGAGAAGCTTTATGAGCTTTCTCATCTCTCTCGATGCCTCAAGGAAGATACCTGCTTGCGAGTTGAAGTGAAGCTCATCCTTTTTGCCTGTCATCTTGTTGACCTCGCCTATCGTAAGAGTGATACCGAGAGCGTATCCGTTTTTAAGAGCAACAGCAGCCTCTATGCCCTTTACGTCGGTGGTCGTGATTATGTGATAGTAGTCGGTGGACATGATGCGCTTCATCATTTCAAGCGTTTTCATATTCTTACCGCAGAATGCTACGAGCGTCTGATCCCCGAAAACAAGCTCATAGCTTGTGCAGGGACCGCCGATAGCGTTGAGCTCATTCTTCTTTCCGAGCTTGTCAAGTGTCTTCTGCCATACCTCAGGGTAGTTCTCGAGGTCACCGTTATCGTTATTTAAAAGTCCCTTCGTTACGGAAAGTATCGGTATCTCGTCGGGAATTATGGGAAGGATCTCCTCTGCGAACCATTCAACACCGAATGAGCTTACACCGCAAATGATGAAATCCGCGCCGTCTATTGCGTCTTTGACATTTTCTATCTGATATAATTTAATGCCTTCGGGGAAATCCTTTGTGAACTTGGGGTGTCTGTTTGTCCTTTTTGCTTCACTTATGATCTCTCTGTCAAGGGGCGTTCCTACGAGTCTCACCTCGTGTCCGTTGTGCATTGCGGGAAATGCGAGAGCAGATCCCATCATACCCGCACCGATAATAGTAATTGTGTTCATTTCGGTATGTATCCCTTTCGTTTGTAGGTTTTTTTGTTAAGAGACCCCCGTACTGAAAAAGCACGGGGATCTTGTAGTTAAATATCAAATTAGAGAGCAGCCTGGAGTCTTGCTCCAAGTGCAGCAAGCTCACCCTTGAGAGCAACGGGAACTCTGTCGCCAACGAGAGCGTAGAACTCCTTGATGTTCTGAACGTCCACAAGCCAAGACTTAGCGTCAACGCTGAGAAGCTCACGGATAGTATCGAGAGATACATCCTCAAGACCTTCAATGGTGATATCCTCTGCCTTCGGGAGATAACCGAT
>JAZSLE010000139.1:0-10382 GCA_045535215.1 Eubacteriales bacterium | reverse complement strand
TTAATTGTTTTTTGTCACATACACATGACCTTTATTTCGCCGTTTTCTACAGTTATATATACTACCTCGGGCTTTTTATCATATCTCGATATGATCTGCTCTGCAAGAGGATCCTCTATATTCGTCTGTATATATCTGCGCATATTTCTTGCACCGAACTTTGCAGAGAACGAGCTTTCCGCTATCGCGCGCGGAACGTCGGATGTGTAATTGAACTCCATCGGCTTCTTTTCTATTACCGCACGAAGCTCCTCGAGCATAATAACGGCGATACGCTCAAAGTCCTCAACACAGAGCGAACGGAACGTGATTATCTCGTCAACTCTGTTTATAAACTCGGGACGAAGGAAGGTAAGAAGAGCCTTCTTCGTGTCGTCGTCCACAGCCTTCTTACTTCCGGAAACAAATCCTGCCGAAGATGCGGACGTAGATCCCGCATTCGTCGTCATGATTATCACCGTATTCTCAAAGTTAACCGTGCGTCCCTGAGCATCGGTTATTCTTCCGTCGTCAAGTATCTGCAAAAGAACGTTGAGAACGTCGGAATGAGCCTTCTCTATCTCGTCGAAGAGGATGACAGAATAGGGTCTGCGTCTTATCTTCTCGGTAAGCTGTCCCGCTTCATCGTATCCGACGTATCCAGGAGGCGCTCCGATTATCTTGGATACGCTGTGCTTCTCCATATACTCGGACATATCGAGTCTTATAAGAGTTTCCGTGGTGTTGAAGAGATCGGCGGCGAGCTGCTTTACAAGCTCGGTCTTTCCCACACCCGTAGGACCGGCAAAGATGAAGGATACCGGCTTACGCTTCGCGCTTACGCTTGCTCTCTTGCGCTTGACCGCTCTGCATACCGATTCGACCGCTTCGTCCTGACCGATTATCTTCTTTTTAAGTCTTTCGTTAAGCTTATCTATTCTGAGATATTCGTTCTCGGTTATATCCTTTGAGGGAACTCCCGTCCATATCTCGACAACGTCAGCCAAAGCCTCCTCGGTAAGAGTGAGCGACTCTATCTCGGGAGCAAGCTCTGCAAGTCTTTCTGAGCATTTAAGCTCCTCTGCCTTAAGAGAGGCGATGCGCTCATACTTTTTCTGCTCCTCAACAACGCTTCCGCTCTCGGAAGAAGCAGACTCGAGCGACTCTCTCTCTTCCTTTATCTTTATAAGTCTGTCGTGAAGCTTGTATTCCTCGTCAAGAGAAGCACAGGAAAGTGCATGGCCTGCGGCAGCCTCGTCAAGAAGGTCTATCGCCTTGTCGGGAAGGAATCTATCGGTAATATATCTCTCGGACATAGTTACCGTCTTCACGAGAAGCTCGTCGGGAATAGACATTCTATGATATTCCTCGTAGTAGTGCTTTATATTCTTGAGCATCTCTACCGTCTGCTCGATATTGGGCTCGTTTACCGTTATCGGCTGGAAGCGTCTTTCAAGAGCGGCATCCTTCTCGATATACTTTCTGTACTCCTTGAGAGTGGTAGCACCTATAACGCGTATCTCGCCTCTTGAGAGAGCGGGCTTGAGTATATTCGCGGCATTCATTCCGCCCTCGCTTTCACCTGCACCCGCAAGATTATGCACCTCATCTATAACAAGGATAACGTTTCCTCTTGCCTTGACCTCCTTAACGAGATTAAGAAGCCTCTGCTCAAACTGTCCGCGGAACTGAGTACCCGCAACGAGCGCCGCGATATCGCAAAGATAAAGCTCGCAGTTCTGAAGCTTGTAGGGTACGTCACCCTCGGCTATTTTGTTTGCAAGAGCCTCGGCTATAGCGGTCTTACCGACGCCGGGCTCACCGATAAGGCATGGATTGTTCTTCTGCCTTCTCATAAGTATTCCTATTACACGCTTAAGCTCTGCATCACGTCCGACTATGCGGTCAAGCTTGCCGTTTCTCGCAAGCTCGGTAAGATTTCTGCAGAAGTTGTCAAGCATAGAGTTGCTCTTCTTATGCTTCTCTCCGTTGTCCTTTGCGTTGTTGCCCCTATCGTTATGCTTATGCTGTGTAAGTCCGGAAAAAAGCTTATCAAAATCTATGTTCCCGGAATTGTCGTTCGGAGATACGGGCTCTATATTGCCTCCTCCGTTATCCGACGCTCCGAGCTGCTCCATCATTCCCTCGTAAGCATTTTCAATGCTCTGAGGGTCGTTGGGGTCTATTCCCAAAGCTGAAAGCTGATCGAACATCGCCTTTTTCAGGTCTATTCCCAGCTCCTCGGCGCACTGAAAGCAAAGCCCTGCCTGCTTTCTTACACCGTTTTCTATGATCATACAGGAAACCATAGCAGGTCTCTTGTTGCATCGTGAACACATTTTAAAATTCATTTATATTAACCTCGAAATCTGACGAATAAATTACTTCTCTTCAGCTACAACCGCGCCGCTTACCGCGTTGTCGGTCTTAAGAAGTTGCTTGCGGTATTTGTCGATATACATTACAAACGCAAGTATAGCGCTTACAGCCATAACTGCGGATGTGATGTAAATGTCTGCTACCACGGTTGAGGGAAGGTTGAACATAGGGCGGAGCATAAAGTAGCATATACCAAGGTAGAAGATGCAGACCGCCGCTTTACCGTACCAGCTACTTACAACGTATACCTTTTTCCATCTTATTATGATCGCACCACATACCATTATAGCTATTTCCTTGGTTACGATAATTATGGGAAGCCATATGGATATTACACCCTTTATACATAGACAAACGAGTACTGCTATCTGCATAAGCTTGTCCGCAAGCGGATCGAGTATCTTTCCAAGCGCGGATATGCACTTATACTTTCTTGCTATATATCCGTCGACAACGTCAGTTGCACCTGCAAGTAAAAATACAAACAGCGCCCAAAGAACGTTTTTGGGATAGTCAACGAGAAATACGATGATAAACACCGGCACCAAAGCCAATCTGAAGGTTGATAAAATGTTAGGTAAATACTTCATCTTTTTTGCTCCAATTTCAATTTCAGTTATTCAAACCTGCGAAGAATGAATAAATATAAGTGTTATTGACGTTCATAAAGGGTTCTATCTCCGGATGCCGTAAAACGAGCACGCCCATCGTAAGATTAAGGACCTCAACAAGTGCCCAGGCAGCAATAAATGCAATCAGACATCCCGCAACGAATCCACCGAATCGGTTAAGAGTACGTATCAGCGGAAGCTCTGTTATACCGATAACGAGCGGCGAAAGGATCTTCAGCACTATCATCGAAACCAGGAACAGTCCTATATATCCGATCAGCTCGGATATGAATGCCGAGATAGGAGCCGCTATTTTTCCCGCGACCTCAACGAGACTTCCGTTGACCGAGTCACCGAGATTTGTCATATAATCTCCTATCGAATTCAGATCTGCACCCGCGAATTCAAGCACCGCCTTTATCGATGCGGGCATGCTTTCGAACAGCGCGGCGCCGTCTATACTGTTTGCGCCCTCGCCTATCGTGTTGACCAACATTGCCTTTATCAGACCGGATATAGCATCAAACAAAAACCAATCGTCTATCAAAATCCCGACAAGAGCACCAAAAAGCTTGCTTATTATAAACGATGCTATTATTATCAAAAACCCCATGACGGACTTGACAAGTCCGCGATAGGTATATATGCCGATAGTGATGAAGAACACCGCCATCAGCGCGAAATCTAACACAAAGCCTTCCATCTATCTGTGTTTTCCTCCAAAATCAATCAAACTCTACGAGCGAAGCCCCGCTCACACCGCACAAGACGATGTGCCTTCCGGACGAAGCAAGCACCTTCACATATCTGTCTTCAATATCCTTACTCTCAATTTTTCCGCTTTCCACGTTTATACGATGAACAGACGAGCCCAAAAGCACGTAAACAGAATCTTCGCTTACAGCCGAAGAAACGACGCTTGTATTGAACGTTCCCGAATACAGAAGCGTTCCGTTGTAAGCGTATACGTATACGTTTTTGCCTGTTGCTACGAGCAGGCCGTTTTTATCCGTCTCGATCACCGAAACGTCATCAGCCAAGGCAGTTCCGAGTCTTTTATGCTCCGGCGAGTAAAAATATATCTGCTTATCCGAAACAACACACAGCTCTCCGTTATTTGAGAATAAGCATTTTTTCGGGTATTCCCCGTTCTTTTTCTCGTTAAGGAGTATTTCACCGTTATTGCAATCGTATACCTTAAGATCAAAGTATCTCTCTCCGTCAAGCACGCCGAGCGATAGCACCGCAAGCCTATCGCCGGCAGAGTCAAGTCCCACCGACACGACGTATCTTTCACTTATGAAAGAGCAGACGTTCACGTTATTCTTTGAATATACCGAAACTCCGTACTTTCCGTTCAACTGCTTTTCGACCAATGCATACGCTCCACTGTCCGATACCGCACACGCGTATATGGGAGCACCGTTTTCACCGTCGTACAGCTTCGTGTAGGAATTATATACGGTGTATCTATTCGAAGCGAAATCGTAAAGTATCGCTACACTGTCCGACGTCTCGAGACGAGGCTGCTTAAAGCCGTGTACGTGAGTGTACGAGCGTCTTCCCGTCGCAGAGAAAACGAACACACTGTCGTTACCAGGAACGAATACGCCGCCCCTGTAGAGAGAAATGCTTTTTGCAAGATCGGTATCGTATACAAGCTCCGTATAGCTTCCGCGCTCAAGCATTGACGTATTCACGTTCTCTGTAAACATCAAAAAGTTATCATAGGATATTATTTCGGGATCGGATGCAACGCACGTAATAGCAAACAACAGCGCCGCCACAATGAATATATACTCAAAAAGATGAAATATCCTGCTTACCCCGTTGTAATACCCGTTTTCGTATATTATGTCGTCATCTATCGGTATATTTACGTTATTGGGATCTACCGGCAGATTCTCTTGCTCTTTTTTCAGGTCTTTTTTTTTGAATTTAAGAAAGCCCACGGCAGTCCCTCCTGTTCCTCGTTAATATACCACCTTGTTGAGATATAATCCGCAAGCGGGAACGGTATAGCCCGCAAGCGTCCTGTCCTTGCTCTCGGTTATCCTTACGACATCGTCCGGAGAAAGTCTTCCCACTCCGACGTCAAGCAAGGTTCCCGTAATTATTCTTACCATATTGTAAAGAAATCCGTCTGCCGCCATCCTTACGGTTATAAGATCACCGTTTTTCGACACGTCAACGTATTTCATCGTTCTGACCGCGGTAGCGACATTGCTTCCTGCCGCCATATAAGACGAAAAGTCGTGTGTGCCGCAAAGATGCGCCGCCGCCTCATTCATTTTGCGAAGTCCCTCTTCGGATATCATCTGCGGGAAATGCATCGCTCTTTGATTCATAAAGGGATCGCGTATCCTTGAATTGTGTATAAGGTATATATACTCCTTGTATACCACGTCGTAGCGCGGGTGAAAATCGCATTCAACGAATTTTGCATTGTTCACCGCTATATCCTCGGGCAGATGTGCGTTGAGCGCAAGCGGTATTCTTGACGGATCAAGCGCAGTCGTAAGAGAATCGCTTCCCTTAAAGCTTACCGTCACACAAAAATCGTTAGCATGAACTCCACTGTCGGTACGCGAGCAGCCCGTTATATCGCACGGCTTGCCGAAAAGCTTTGCCGCAGCCTCGTTCAACGCCTTCTGCACGGTCGGGATATCTCCCTGCACCTGATAACCGCAAAAGTTAGTACCGAGATACGAAAGTCTCAAGAAAAGCTTCATCTGCTGAAATTATAAAACCAACCTGTACGGTTCAGTAATATTATACCTCCGAAGAAAGCTACCATAAGAACGATCGCGATCGCATCTATCCACTTGAACTTCAGCACTCTGAATTTCGTTCTTCCCTTTCCACCGTGGTAGCATCTGCATTCCATCGCGGTGGCAAGCTCTATTCCTCTGTGAATTGCCGAAGCAAACAGCGGTATGAGTATCGGTATCATAGCCTTTGCTCTTTTTATGATACCTCCGCTTTCAAAATCCGCACCTCTTGATTTCTGCGCGGCAATTATCTTCTGCGTTTCATCCATCAATGTAGGAATAAATCTGAGTGCTATAGACATCATCATAGCAAAATAATGAACGTTTGATACACCTATCTTTGTGAGCGGACTGAGCAACGACTCAATTCCGTCTGTAAGTGCTATCGGTGTTGTCGTGTAGGTAAGGAAAACTCCCGAGCCGACTATAAGAACAAGTATCCTTACGGTTATCAAAAACGCGTCTAAGATTCCTTCTCCGTATATCTCCAATATTCCCCACTTGATCAAAAGCGTCTCGCCCTTAGTGAGAAAAACGTTTATGAAAAACGAGAATATAAAGATATACAAGAGCGGCTTTACCGATTTCAAAAGCACCGAAAGCTTTATTCGTGACACAAGTGCAACCGCAAAAGCCGACACAAGCAAAAGCACGAAGCTCAAAAGATTACGGCATATGAAAGATGCAACAATGTACAGTATGGCGAGCAATATCTTCGTTCTCGGGTCAAGCGAATGGACCGGAGAGCTCACCGGATAATACTGTCCGAAAGAAAAATTCTTCATTGAACTCCTCTGTAAAAATATCTATAGGTCTTTAAACTTATTTCAAGAGCCTCGCCAACGCATCTGCGGCATCCTCAACGGTGTAATATTCTCCTTCCACCGGGACACCGAGCTCTCTTATCATATGAACGACCGAAGCTATCTCCGGAATATTGAGTCCGATATCGGTAAGCTCCTGCTCTCTCGCGAAGATCTGCTCCTTACTTCCCTTTGCAAAGACCTTGCCCTCGCAAAGAACAACGTTCTCGTCGCAGTATTTCGCCATGTCCTCCATACTGTGGCTTACTATTATGACGGTAGTTCCCGTCTCGCGCTGGAAGCTCTTTATTCCGTTAAGTATCTCCTCGCGTCCCATAGGGTCAAGACCCGCGGCAGGCTCATCGAGGACAAGAACGTCCGGCTTCATGGCCATAACTCCTGCTATGGCAACTCTTCTTTTCTGACCTCCGGAAAGATCAAACGGGGATTTTTCAAGTATATCGGGCTCTATACCGCAGAATTTTACGCCGTATTTCACCCTGTCCTCTATCTCATCGTCCGAAAGCTTCATGTTTTTCGGTCCGAATGCTATGTCCTTTACGACAGTCTCCTCAAAGAGCTGATATTCGGGATACTGCATAACGAGTCCGACCTTGAAGTTAAGTCCGGGCATCCTTTTGCCGCCCTCCCATATGTCAACTCCGTCGAGAAGGATCCTTCCGCCCGTAGGCTTAACGAGTCCGTTAAACATCTGAACGAGCGTGCTCTTTCCAGAGCCCGTTCTTCCGATAAGACCGGTTATCTTTCCCGCGGTAACGCCGAAGGATACGTCTTCAAGCGCCTTGACCGCAAACGGAGTGTCGGGGCTATATACGAAAGATACGTTTTCAACGGTCAACTTATCCATTTGTACCTCCGTTTCTTCTCATGTATGCCTCGGCAACACTACGAGCAACCTCATCAGGTCTTATCGAATCGGTATTAATATCAACTCCGCGCTTTTTAAGCTCGTGCAAGAGCGCATTCGACTGAGGAACGTCAAGCCTGCACTTGCGAAGAAGCGAATAGTTTTTGAACACCTCGTGCGGTGTTCCGTCAAGAATGATGTTTCCGTCGTCAATAACCACCACTCTGTCCGCTCTTGCGGCCTCGTTCATATAGTGGGTAATGGTCACGACCGTCATTCCCTGCTCGCGATTGAGCTTCTCTACCGTATCTATAACGTCGCGTCGGCCTATCGGATCGAGCATCGCCGTTGATTCGTCAAGTATGATACAGGACGGCTGCATCGCAAGTATTCCCGCAATAGCAACTCTCTGCTTTTGTCCTCCCGAAAGAGAAGCGGGTTCCTTTTTGGCATATTGTGTCATTCCGACGTTTTCAAGCGCCTCCGCTACCCTGACTCGCATCTCCGCGTTCGGAATTCCGAGATTCTCGACGCCGAAAGCAACGTCCTCCTCTACAATGGTAGCTACTATCTGGTTGTCGGGATTCTGGAATACCATTCCGACGTCAGAGCGAAGTGCATATACGTCATCGTCGGTGATATCCTCACTCGTATAATTTTTTCCGAGATAATACACGCATCCCTCAGTAGGATCAAGAATAAGATTGAACAGCTTCGCAAGCGTTGACTTTCCCGATCCGTTATGACCGATAACGGCAACGTATTCGCCTTTTTTAACAGACAGATCCACTCCCTTAAGGACGGGATGGACTATGTCGTCCTCGTCATATGAAAAGCATACCTTTTCTGCTCTTAAAAGATCCACTTTGTTCTCCTTAACCGTTTTTTGCACTCCAGCGCACGCTTGCTCCGCAGGGCAGGTATCCGCCGCTGTTTGTGACCTTCAGACCAAGCTCTCCCGAGTCAAAGCTTCCCGCATATCCTCTATTATCAAGCTTCAGCTTGAGAATGTAGTTCATGGAAAGCGGGGAAAGTCCGGTGGTATACGAATTTATCAAAAAGAAGAGCGGTCTATTCGACAAAACCTTTACGGTAAGCTCAAGCAGCTCATCTATGCTGTCCTCAAGCTTCCACACCTCTCCTGTGGGTCCTCTTCCGTATGAGGGAGGATCCATTATTATCGCGTCGTAACTGTTTCCGCGTCTTATCTCGCGCTCAACAAACTTTTTACAGTCGTCAACGATGTATCGGATAGGCGCATCGGCAAGATTTGAAAGTCTCGCATTCTCCTTTGCCTGCGCTACCATTCCCTTCGATGCATCCACGTGGCAAACAGCCGCTCCCGCGGAGGCACACGCTACCGTAGCACCACCGGTATACGCAAACAGATTCAATACCTTGATAGGACGCTTTGCTTCTTTTATGAGGTCGTACATCCAATCCCAGTTAGCCGCCTGCTCGGGAAAAAGACCCGTATGCTTAAAGCCCATCGGCTTCAGAACGAAATTCAGATGTCTGTAGCTTATATTCCACGATTCGGGAAGCTTGTTAACGACCCATTTTCCGCCCCCCTTGTCCGAGCGTCTGTAAACTCCGTGTGCATTCTTCCACAAACGGTCCTCACGGCTGCTGTGCCATATTACCTGCGGGTCGGGACGAATAAGAACGTAGTCGCCCCATCTTTCAAGACGCTCACCGTCCGACGTATCTATAAGCTCGTAATCCTTCCAATTTTCGGAACACCACATAATCTTCTCCGTAGTTTATCGTAAATTAAAATCAATTGTTGTAGTAGGGTGCAAGCCTTGATGAGCTGCACTGTGAGTGACATATAGCGACAGCCAAAGCGTCCGCGGTATCGTCCGGCTTCGGAGGCTTAGGAAGATTTAGAAGCGTCGTCACCATCGTTATCATCTGCTTCTTCTCGGCTCTACCGTATCCGGTTATCGCCTGCTTTATCTGAAGCGGTGTATATTCGTAGATGTTAAGCGCATTTCTTTCAGCTGCAAGCAATATAACACCGCGCGCCTCACTGACTACGATTCCGGTAGTCTGGTTGGTATTCCAGAACAACTCCTCTATGGCGATGTCGTCCGGCTGATAGCGCTTTACAAGCTCCTCAACACCCTTGTATATCTCGTTCAAGCGCTTATGAACAGGCATACCCGCAGGGGTAAGAATAGAGCCGTAATCAACAGCGTGTATTCGATTCCCGAAAACGTCAACTATACCGTATCCAACTATCGCGAGTCCGGGGTCTATTCCCAATATCCTCACTTTTTCTCTCCGTTCCGCTAGTTAATCTCTTTATATTATAACATATAATGCGCGATTATTCAATTAAAATTATGGTAGAATTTCTTAATAAATTGTAATATTTTATTTTCGGTCCAAATTCAGCCTTTTCGTGTTGACATAAGCTTAAAATATATGCTATAATTGATAAAAATGAACTCGGAGGCAATGTCTATGCCAAATACGTCAGGCAACAAAAAGAACAAAAAAAGGACTACCGTAATTACGTTCACGATAACCTCGTTAGTGCTTCTCACTTTAGTTGCAGTAATAGGGCTTTATATGTTTTTACCCGAATATATCGCAATTAAAAGTCTGGATAAAATATATTCTGTTCTTGAGCGTGGTGAGTATGAATTCATCGTCCTGCACGATACAAATCCCTACTCCATAGAGGGCTCGGATCAGATATTTTACGACTTTGAAACGAAGCTTGAAAAGGCGGAATCGCGCACGCTCGCAGAATGCGTTTCTTCTCAAATAAAGACCGCAAAATACGTTGGAGCATCTATTCGGGAAAGCGGCTTTTGGGATATGAAAATGACGGTCTACACCGATGACGACGAACTTGCAATATACATCTGCGAAAACGAGATATACGTGACAAGAGGGCAAAAGAAGTTCTCTTTTAAAACGCAGGACGACAATCTCTTCAAACTTGTTGCATCAATAAAGG
>JAZSLE010000209.1:0-3548 GCA_045535215.1 Eubacteriales bacterium | reverse complement strand
CATGGCTACGATCCGACTTTGTTTGCGGACAACGGTAAGTTCTGCTTTACTGCAGTGAATATGAGCGATCCGAACCTTGAGAGAGTACTCGTATACTCAAAAAAAGGCGCGAAAAAGGTTGACGTTCGCTGTCATATGTTAAAGTCTATATATGATAAGGATTAGGTTGATCAGCCGTTCCCGATTGCTATAGTGCCTATCTTACACTGCGGCCACAGCCGCAGTGTTGCTTCTTCCGTCAATATCTAAAAAATATACCCCCGAGGTGATCTTACCTCGGGGGTAGCTTTTTTTATCTTATTCAGTTCTTTTTATACGCGATGAAAGAGAACAGCTCCTTTGCTTCCTCAATGAAGGCATCCGCCTCATCCTCGGTATCGGATATTATCTTAAAAGATTCGATGGTGGGGACGTTGTTCACGACCATAATGATCACCTTCTTCAAAAAAGCACGATCGACTCCGCTTATTTTGAGAGCGGCGCAATCGGTTATTGAGGATGGATCGGTAAACACGAGCTTTTTCGTGTCAATGAGAGAGAAAAGTCTGTCGTATGCCGCGTATATTTCGGACACCTCGTATTTCGCAAGTGAATATCTCAATCCCGACGGGCATGCCGAGGGAAGAGACTTGCTCATTTTCTGCATGAACGGAATGAGCTCCTTTTCAAGCTTGCTGTATTCAAATATCTCTCCGGATGAAAGATCGTAAAGATAACGCTTTTTCTCGTATATAAAATTGTACTGCATGAATGTCAGCTCCTTTGTTTTTTCTTTGTCCTGCGCTTTTGGTGTACGTTCTTTTTTCTGCACGCCAAAAGAGCACCGAATACCGCGCACGCTACCGCTACGGGCATCATAATGAATGCTGTCTCTGCCTGCGGATCTGCAATCTTACCCGCGATAAGCTCGGCGACACTCAATGCCAATATTCCCGCCACCGCAAAAACGACCCTTGACGCACGTGAAAAATCGGGATTGAAGGATCTTACGATGATAAATGCGCAAATGCCGTCGGAGATCATTCTTGCGATCACCGAATATGCGTTTATATATGAGCCGGGATCGTCGGTCATATATGCCAAGAACGAAAGCACAAGCACGCACGCTATACGTGTTGCCGCCACGGTCGCTAATGTCTTTAATATCTTGATATACGTTTTACTTGTTTTGTTCATACCGTCCCTCTGAAGCGAAATAGTGGTAAACCATATTCATCAAAGAGGGAATATAGAACGAAAAAAGTAATATTTATAAAAATATGCCCCCGTTTGATAACAGCAAGAACTCACATCGCTCTCCTGCGGCAAACGGGGACTCTTGACCGAAATTACTCAGCGTCTTCTGCGTGTACGTCAACTCTCGCGACCGCACTCTTGAGTATTCTCATAGTGGTTCTTTCGCGTCCTGTCTCAATAACGCATGTTTCTTCCTTGATGCTTACTATCTTTCCGATTATACCGCCGATAGTAGTTATCTCATCACCGACAACGAGATTGTTTCTCATAGCATTGGTTTCTTTTTCTTGCTTCTTCTGGGGTCTTATCATGAAGAAATAAAGAGCCGCAAACATTACGACGATTATTCCTACCTGGAAGATAACGTCCATTCCGCCACCTGTAGTGGGAGCGCCCTCTTCCGCCAAAAATACGGGAAATTTAAACATTGTCCACAACGTCCTTTCATTATTTATGCACGTATAATTATACTACTTTTTCCCATGTATTACAATGGACTAATTGTTAAATTTCTAATTATTTTTTTCAAATAGCGCTAAACCGCTTGAAATTCTTAATAATATGTGATATAATAAAAAATAGTAATGATCGGAGGTAAGCAAATGACCTACAAAAATCCGAAAAGCAATAAAGGGCTTATAGTGTGCGGAAACATTACCAACACGCACGGATACAAGGGCGCGGTAAAGCTCATGCCCCTGTGTGACGATATCGACGTTATATACGGACTCGGATATCTTATAACGTCCGACGGTGTTGAAAGAAGCATAGAGAACATATCCGTTTTCAAGAACGTGCTTATAGTTGTTCTTGAGGGAATAGATTCAATGGAAAAGGCGGAGGCACTCAAGGCGACCGACGTTTATGCGAGAAGAGAGGACATTCCGCTTGACGAGGGATCGTTTTTCATAGTCGACCTTATTTCGCTTCCCGTATTTGACGTTGATTCGGGATATAAGTACGGCGAGATAGTGTCGGTAGATAATTTCGGCGCTTCGGATATCTATACCGTAAAAACGCCGAAGGGAAACGTTATGATACCCGCGGTGGACGAATTCGTAAAGCTTGTTGATATTGAAAAGGGCGTTTTTATAAGACCTATAGAGGGAATGTTTGATGAGATTTGATGTAATGACACTCTTTCCCGAGTATTGCGACGCTATACTCAGCGAGAGCATAATCGGAAGAGCAAGAAAAAACGGACACGTAAGCGTATTTTTTCACAATATACGTGATTATTCCGAAAACAAGCATCGAAACGTTGACGATACTCCATATGGAGGAGGCAAGGGAATGCTTATGGCGGCTCCCCCCGTATATAACTGCTATAAGGCGATCGCAGATGAGATAGGCGGAGAAAAGCCACCGCACGTCGTATATATGACTCCACAGGGAAAGGTGCTTGATCAAAGCACGGCGGCGCGCCTTTCCAAAATGGATAACGTAGTTATTCTTTGCGGTCATTACGAGGGAATAGACGTAAGAGTTACCGACGAGATAGTAGACGAAGAGATATCGATAGGAGATTACGTTCTGACGGGCGGCGAGCTTCCCGCTTGCATACTTATAGACTGTGTATCCCGTCTGTGCCCGAACGTTCTATCCGCCGACGAATGCTTTGAAAAGGAGAGCCATTCGGACGGACTTCTTGAGTATCCGCAATACACGAGACCGTATGAGTTTCACGGCGTCAAGGTTCCCGATGTGCTTTTGTCGGGACATCACGAAAATATAGAAAAATGGAGAAGCGCCGCGGCGCTTGAGGTGACTGCGAAAAAGCGACCTGATCTGCTGCGCGATAAGAAATAACGGGAGGGGATAACTTGAAAAAAAAGATAAATATTAAAGACCTTTCCCACGAAAGCGTGATCCTGAACTTCTTCCGTGCGCTTACCGTTCTTATTACGGGTGCGTTCAAGAAAAGCATATTCGGATATGTTTGCGTCTCGGACGGCTCTCTTGAGAAGGACTTCAAGAAGGGTGCCGTTGCGGGTGTTCTCAGCGGACAGACAAGACGAAACAGCTTGATAAAGAAGATCAGAAGATTTATCGCAGGCGGCTTTGAACGGAGCAGAGTGCTTTTATTAATCAAGCGTATATACGCTCAGCTTTTGGGAATGCAGATTCGAACGCTCGGACTGTTTATGATGTCGTTTGCGATCTTTTCGTTTTTCGCCGCACTTATCGGCTTGCTTTCGGGCAGCGTTTACAATTTCCTGAACGATATCATTCTCATCCTTTCGGTAGCCGGTATAGCCTTGCCGCTTGTTTTTACACGTAAAAGTATAGTAAAGCAGGTATCCGAGAGCCGA